>NZ_JARVXN010000009.1:0-129317 GCF_048957715.1 Mitsuaria sp. CC2
CCCACGACAGCGCTCCCTGCTTTTGCGCCAGGTCGATGCCTTTGCGGATGGCGTCGACGCCCGCCTGCGCGTCGCCGGCCTCCAGGTGCCGCTCGCCGGCCAGGCGCAGCAGTTCGGGGTTGCACCATCCGGACTCGCCCCGCCGCGCTCGAGACAGCACGAAGTCGTCGGCCAGCGCGGGCTGCACCGTGCAGCGCGTCTCCCGCAGCATCGTGTCCATGGCCGGTCGGATGCCGGCCGCGTCCGGCGCGAGCCGCCCGTCCTCGATGTCAAGGAGCTGCTCGTAGCTGTCGGCGAATGCACGCCAGAAATGCAGCGACCTGGCCTCCGCACTCTGGCGCAGGAGCGCCGTCCAGATCCGGGCCTGCGCCAGGTCTCCACGCCAGAACGCCACCGGTGCGGCGCCGATGGCGATCGCATAGCAGAGCGACAGGGCGTGGTCGATGGCGACGGCTTCCCTGACCGCTTCGGCCGCGGATGCCAGCGCGGCGTCTGGCCGTCCCTGAAGCCACTGGATCCGCGCGCTCACCGCCAGTGCGGCCACCCGTTGATCGAACTGGAACCAGCCGATGCCCGCCGCCTGGTTGATCGTGGCGGGTTCGTCGAGGAGCCTCTGCGCGAACGGCGAGGCCAGATCCTGTTGGCCGTCCAGGTGCAGGCCGAGCGCCATCATGCGGGCATGGGTGAGGCCCACGGAGCCATCGTCGCTGGTGACATCGACCGCGACGGTGCCATCGGTGGCGGAAAGGACCGGTGTGGAGGCCACCTCGCCGAAGCGCTCCGCCAGCGCGCGCGATCCGGCGTAGTCGCCGGTCGCATTGCAGACCAGCCACAGGCCCCAGAGACAGCGCCTGCGCGACATCGTCGCCTGGCGCTGCTCCGCGATCACGAGCGCGCGCCGGAACGACCGGGCCATTGCGGCGCTGTCGCCGCGGGTGTGCCAGAGTGCGTGGCCCAGCCCCTCGCACAGATGCATCTCGTCTTCGGCGTCGCTGTCGGGGGTGGCGTCGAGGGTGGCGTCTGGCGCGTCGATCTGCGCCAGCGCGCGCTCCGCCATCTCGCGGTATTCGGCCAGCAGCGACAGCGAGAAGTACAGCGGCGCCGCCCGGGCCACGATGGCCAGGCCGAGCGACCGCGTCTCCTTGCGCCTGAACGCCCAGTGGATCGCCAGACGCAGATCGTCGATCCACCGGGCGTGCTCGCACATCCATCGGGCCGTCTGCGGCTGACCCGGTTCGCCGGCCTGGGCGCTCGAACGCAGCAGGTCGCGCAGGAAGATCGCGTGTCGCCATGCCACCCCCTGTTCGACCTCGCTCGCCGCCAGGCGTTCTGCGGCGTACGCCCGCGTGGTCTCCAGGAGGTGGTAGCGGATGGTGCCCCCGGTCCGGTCCGAGCTCAGGAGCGACTTGCTGACCAGGCCTGCGAGGCCGGCGTCCAGGGCCTCCGGTGACCGACCCGAGACGGCGCTCGCGGCCGCGTACGTGAACTGGGCCTTGAAGACGGAGAACGCTGCCAGCATCGACTGCTCGTCGGCGGACAGCAGCTGGTAGCTCCAATCCAGCGTGGCGCGCAGCGTCTGCTGCCGGGCGGGCGCGGTGCGCCGACCGCGCCCGAGGAGGGCGAGCCGGCTGCCCAGGCGATCGACCAGGCCGGCGAGCCCGACGACGTCGACCGCGGCTGCCGCCAGCTCGATTGCCAGAGGAATGCCGTCCAGGCTGCGGCAGATGCCGCAGACCTGCCGGGCTTCCTCGTCTCCCAGGTGGAACGCGCGGGACGCGGCACTCGCGCGATCGACGAAGAGACGCACCGCCGGATAACGCAGGGCGTCCCCGGTGCTGGGCAGATTTCCTGGAGGCAGGGTCAGCGGCCCGAGCCCGTGGACCCACTCGCCGTAGGTCCGCAGCGACTCCCTGCTGGTGCACAGCACGCGCACATTCGGCGCGTGGGCGAGCAGGTACTCGACCGTGTCGGCGGCGCCGTCGACGACGTGTTCGCAGTTGTCCAGCACGAGGAGCAACTGCTCGTGGCTCCGCAAGGTGGCGGCGATGGCGGGCAGCGGATCCGTGTCGGACGCCTTGATGCCGAGGGCGGAGGCGACGGCCATGCCGATGTGCGCCGAGGTGGCCAGGCTGGCGAGTTCGACGAACACCGCGTCGAACCCGTCCCGCTGGCTGAGCTTCTCCGCCACGGCGCGGGCGACGCTCGTCTTGCCGATGCCGCCGGGCCCCGCAAGGGTCACGCAGGGCCATTCGGCGAGGCGGCGCGTCACCTCGTCGATGTCGTCCTCCCGACCGACGAGCGAGGACAGCAGCGACGGCATGGCGCACGGGCGTGCCGCCGGCTGCGGCGTCGTTGCCGATGCTGATGCTGATGCTGATGCTGATGCTGATGCTGATGCTGATGCTGATGCTGATGCTGATGCTGATGCATCGGCTGCGGAGACGGGTTGCGGCACGTCAGTGCCGGCCCGTCCGACCGTGGCCACGAAGCAATAGCCGCGAAGCGGCACATTGGTGATGAAGCGCCGGCCGTCCCGTCCGTCGCCGAGGGCCTTGCGCAGAGCGGCGATCTGGACCCGCACGCCGCCCTCGTCCACCACGCGATTCGGCCAGGCGGCCGCCATGAGGTCCTGATTGGAGAGGACTTCGCCGGGACGCTGGCAGAGCGCGACCAGCAGGTCGAAGGAGCGGCTGCCGAGTCGCAGGGGCTCGCCATGGCGCGACAGCGTGCGACGCGCCGGGGAGATCTCGAATTCACCGAAACGCAGGAGACCGGCCCCGACGCCGCTGGCGTCGACGTCCGGCGCCAGCGGCGGCATCGGCAGCGGCGGCATCGGCAGCGGCAAGAGCGGAGGACATGTCGGCGGAGTGCTCATGGCGTGTGGTGCTCGGCGAGGGGGGCTGTTCCCCGGACAAAGGCACTCCGCAGGGCGGCGGCGGGCCGTTGCAGAAATTTATCTTAACTTTAAAGATACGTGATCTTGGATATACTTTCAAAGCATCAGTTTTTCCACCTACCTCCAAAGAGGCATGACATTGGCCAAGCCGCGCACGAGCGTTTCCGAGCTGCTGGGTCAGCTCGCCGAGCAGTTGCCCGCACCGCAGGACACGGAGGTCAGTCCGGTGTGGGGCAACTCGGACGTGCTGATCGACCAGTGGCGCGGCGAGTTGGGGGACAAGGCCTCCGAGGCGATGCTCCTGGGCATCCGCATCCGGCGCATCGGCATGCTGATCGACCGGCTGCTGATCGAGGACTGCACGGCGCTGGGGATCAAGTACGACGAGTTCATGCTGCTGATGGCGCTGCGCCGGATCGGCGAGCCCTATGCACTGCGGCCGACCGACATCCTGCGGATGCACAGCGTGACCTCGGGGACGGCGACTTACCGCATCGACAAGCTGACGTCGCAGGATCTGGCGGAACGCATGAACGATCCGAACGACCGCCGCAGCTACCTGATCCGTCTGACGCCGCGCGGCAAGAAGACCGTCGACGCGGTGCTGGCCCGCACCGACGCGTTGTATCGGGAGAAGCTGGCAGCCATGTCCGGCATTCCCGAGGGCTTCAAGACGCTGGAAGCGGGTCTGCGCCTCTTCGAGGCCTGCCTCACGCCCGAAGAGGGCTGACGTCCAGGCAGGACCGCAACTGATCCAGCCCGCCGCGCAACCGGCCCTTCACCGTGCCCAGCGGGGTGTCGAGCAGGTCGGCGATCTCCGTGTGCGCCAGCCCGCGGTAGTAGGCCAGGGCCAGCGATTGACGCTGCGCGGCGGACAGCACCAGCATGCAGCGGTCGATGCGGGCCTTCGTCAGACTGAGCTCCAGCAGCGCCTGCGGATCGCCGCTCGCGTCGGCGGCGACCTGCAGGGCGCGGTCGTCCAGATCGACGGTGCATTCCCGTTCCCGCCGGCCTGAGCGCAAGGCGTCGATGGCCCGGTTGCGGACGATGTTGATCATCCACGTCATGGGTGAGGCGACGTCCGACCGGTAGCTGTCGGCTCTCTGCCAGATGCTGACATAGGCGTCCTGCAGCACCTCGCCGGCCCGCGCCTCGTCGCGCATCACGCGCAGGGCGATGGAGAAGAGATGCGCCGACGTGGCGCGGTAGAGCCGCTCGAACGCGTCGCGGTCCCGCTGGACGACGCGTGTGAGCAGGTGGCGCAGGACGGCGGAACCGTCGGACGCGGCGGGGGCGGACCGGAACATGATCGGAGAGGCCTTTCCGCTGGCGTCAGAATCCGTAGGCGGCGCTGATCTCCTCGACGGCGCGTTCCCCGATGATCACGCAGGGCGCCATGGTGTTGCCGCTGGTGATGTGGGGCATGACGGACGCGTCGGCGATGCGCAGGCCTTCGACCCCGTAGACCTTCAGGGCGCCGTCCACCACCGACATCTCGTCGCGCCCCATCCTGGCAGTGCAGGACTGATGCCAGTAGGTGACCGCGGCGTTCCTCGCGTAGTGCTCCAACGCAGCGCCCGACAGTCTGCCGGGAAGGCTCTCGCGCCTGACCAGACCCTTGAAGGCGGATTGCGCGCCGAGTTCCTGCACCAGGCGGATGTTGTCGAGCGCGCAGCGCAGGTCGTCCGGGTCGGCCAGCGTGTTGGTCTGGATGATGGGCGCGTCCGTGACGTCGGGACCGGACAGGGTGACGTGGCCGCGGCTCTTCGGATGGGCCAGGCCGGCGAACATGGTCCAGCCGTGTTGCGGCACGTCCGGGCCGGCATTCTCGGCGCTCGGGACTGGGAATTCGACCTGGCAGTGGAACATGTCGGGCAGGCGCATCGCGCTGTCGCTCGACCAGTACAAGGTGGCCTCGGAGCCGCCGTGGCCGACCTGTTGCGGTTCTTCGTACTCGAAGATGGTGGCGAAGGACACGTGGTCCTGATGGTTCGCGCCGACGCCGGGCAGATGCTGGACCAGCGGGATGCCGTGCCGGCCGAGCTCCGCCTCGGGGCCGATGCCGGATTGCATCAGGACCTTGGGCGTGTTGACCGCGCCGAGCGACAGGATGACTTCGCGATCGGCGGTGAAGCGCTCCAGGCGTCCGTCGCGCACGACGTCGACGCCGACGACCCGCTTGCCGGACCAGACCAGCCGGCTGACCAGCGAGTGGGGGAGCACCGTCAGGTTCGACTGGCCGCGGCGCGGATGGACATAGGCGCGATAGATCGATTGGCGGCGACCCTCCTTGACGATGAGGTCGTTGATGGCCGCGCCGCCGCGACCTTCCATCATCTCGCCGTTGGGGTTCTCGAAGGTCGGGATGCCGATCTGGCGGGCGGCCTCGAGCAGGGCGGTCGCCACCGGCTGCGGACGCGCCGCCGGACTCACGTGGACCGGGCCGGAGACGCCGCGCCGCTGCGGGTCCGGCGCGCCCCAGTAGTCCTCGACACGCTGGTAGATCTTCAGCACGGACTCGTAGTTCCAGGCGTCGTTGCCGCTGGCCAGCGCGAAGTCCTCCCAGTCGTTCATGTGGCCGCGCGCCCAGAGCATCACGTTGATGCTGGAGCCGCCGCCCAGGGCGCGGCCCATGTTCAACGGGATGCTGCGGTCGTTGAGGTGGGGATTGGGCGCGCCGCTGAAGTTCCAGTCGCGTTCGGAGCCGAGATTCAGCGGCCACTGGCCGGGTTCCATGACCTCGGGGCAGTCGTCGTCGCCGCCGGCTTCCAGCAGCAGGACGCGCACGTCCGGATCCGCCGCCAGGCGGCCGGCGACCACGGAACCGGCGGTGCCGGCGCCGCAGACGATGAAGTCGAAGTGGCGGTCGGGCGTGGAGCGGGCGTCGCCAGACGGGTCGCGACGGGAGGATTCGGTGGAGATCGGAGCCATGGATGCAGTCGGTGGTGAGTGGAAGGGGTGAACATGCGGATCCGGCCTTGCCGAATTTCGCTGCAAGTTTCAAATCTACCAAAGACATCGAAAATTGTCGAATTTGACCGAATTTGTAGGGCTGAGGGGAGCGGCGCGCCCGGCGTTCCGCCACGCGACGTAAACTGGCCTCCGTGCAGCGCTGGGCCTCCGGTCCGGGCTTGCACCTCCGCGCAGATGACAGACGACGTCCTCACCACCACTGAAGCAGCAAAGCTCCTCGGCATCTCGGTCCGCACCGCCCAGCTCATGATCGAGGCCGGCAAGCTGCCCTCGTGGAAGACGCCCGGCGGCCACCGTCGCGTGCTGCGCAGCGACGTCGATGCGATCCTTCCCGGCGGAGGCGCCGCCGTGGCGGTCGCCGCGCACGTGTCCTCGGCGACCGTGCTGGTGGTGACCGACGACGCGGGTCGTCCCGGCTTCGAGGCCGTCCTGCGGCGGATCGCGCACGTCTCTCCCGTCTTCCACGCCGACACCTGGGCCGCCGCCGCCGCAGTCGGCGAGCGGGTGCCTGCCGCGGTCGTGGTCGATGTGGCCGCCTTCCAGGGGGCAGGGGTGGGACTGCTGCAAGCGCTGGCCGACTCGGACCAGTTCAAGGCGGCGGCGCTCGTCGCCGTCTTTCCGGGCGGCAGACGGGGTGCCGTGAAGCTGCCGGCGCGCGCCGTCAAGACCAGCCTCGACGCGCTGGGCGGTGTGCTGATTCCGCTGACGGAGGACAAGGTCCAGGCCGCCGTCGATTTCATCGAGGGCGAGTTCCCGGTGTCGCCGAACGAGGCCGGTCGGCTTCAGGCCGTGGCGCGCTCGGGGCTCGTCGACACGCCGCCGGAATCGGCTTTCGACCGCGTGACGCGGCTGGCCGCCAGTGAGCTCAAGGCGCCCGTGGCGCTGATGACGCTGCTGACCGCCGATCGACAGTGGTTCAAGGCCCGTGAGGGGCTGGACCTGGCGCAGACGCCGAGAAGCTGGGCCTTCTGCAATCACACCCTGCTGCAACGGGACGTCTTCGAGGTGAAGAACCTGTCCAAGGACGAGCGCTTCGCCGCCAACCCCGCGGTGACGGACGCCCCGAACTTCCGCTTCTACGCGGGAGCGCCCGTCTATGACCCCGACGGCTTCGCCCTGGGCTCCATCTGCGTCATCGACTACCGTCCGCGCCAGCTGGATCCTGCCCAGCGCAGGACGCTGCAGGAGCTGGCCGCGATCGCGACCGACGCGGTCCTGCTCCGACAGATGCGGCAGCGCGTGAACTGACCGGCGATCGATCGGTCGCATCGACATGGCACCCGCCGGCGCTCATCCGTTGCGGAAGAGGAAGCTGTAGGCGTTGAGCGCGGGCACGCCGCCCAGATGCGCATAGAGCACGCGCGACCCGGCGGGGAACTCGCCGTTGCGGACCATGCTCAACATCCCGTCCATCGACTTCCCTTCGTAGACGGGGTCGGTGAGCATGCCTTCCTGACGCGCGCACAGGCGGATCGCCTCGAGCGTGCCGTCGCTCGGCAGCCCGTATTCGGGTCCGCCGAAGCGCTCGTCGAGCACGACGTCCCGCGGCTCGATGTCGCGGCCGAGGTCGACCAGCGCCGCGGTCCGGCGGGCGATGCGCAGGATCTGCTCGCGTGTCTGCGCGGGCTTGGCGGAGGCGTCGATGCCGATGACGCGATCGGCGCGGCCGTCCGCGGCGAATCCGACGACCATGCCGGCCTGCGTGCTGCCGGTGACCGAGCAGACGACGATGTAGTCGAACCGGAACCCCAGCGCCTGCTCCTGCTGCCGCACTTCCTCGGCGAAGCCGACGAAGCCCAGCCCGCCCAGCGGATGCTCGGAGCAGCCGGCGGGAATGGGAAAGGGCTTGCCGCCGGCGCGCCGCACGTCTTCGAGCGCCTGCTCCCAGCTGGGTCGGATGCCGATGTCGAAACCCGCCGCGTCCAGGCGCACATCGGCGCCGAGGATGCGCGACATCTCGATGTTGCCGACGCGGTCGTAGACGGCGTCGGCGTAGTTGACCCAGTTCTCCTGGACCAGCACGCACTTCATGCCCAGATGGGCCGCGACCGCGGCGACCTGGCGGGTCTGGTTCGACTGGATCCCGCCGATCGACACCAGCGTGTCGCAGCCCTCGCGCAGGGCTTCGGGGATGAGGTATTCGAGCTTGCGGGTCTTGTTCCCGCCGAAGGCCAGGCCGCTGTTGCAGTCCTCGCGCTTGGCGTAGAGCTCGACCTGCCCGCCGAGGTGGGCCGACAGCCGTCGCAGCGGCTGGATCGGGGTGGGGCCGAAGGTGAGCGGATAGCGCTCATGTCGATCGAGGGTCATCACCGTCCTCCACGGGGATGCCGGGGCGGCATCGAGAAGAGGATCGTAGGAACATGTGCGCGCAATGGGATTGCGACTTCGACGGCCTTCGCCGTATAAATCGCTCTACGGTGGATTCGTCGTTGATGAAAGTTGCCAGGAGATCATCATGCGCAAAACAATGTTGCGTGGCGGCAGTGACGCTGGCGCGGCGGGGGCCGCGGGCGGTGCGGTCGGCATTGACGCGCTGGACCGCATCGACCGCACGATCCTGAAACTGCTGCAGCGCGATGCGTCGCTCTCGAACGTGGCGCTGGCCGCCAAGGTCCATCTCAGCGCGCCGGCCTGCCTGCGGCGTGTGGAGCGGCTCAAGACGCTCGGCTTCATCAAGGGCATCGTCGCGCTGGTGGAGCCCCGGGCGGTCGAGGCGGGCACGCTGATCTTCATCGGCGTGGTGCTGGACCGGTCGACGCCGGAGTCCTTCGCCCAGTTCGAGAAGCTGGTCCAGAAGATCCCGGAGTGCCTCGAATGCCATGTCGTCTCGGGCGAGGTCGACTACTTCATGCTGGTCCGGACCAGGGACAACGAAAGCTACAACCGGCTGCACGCCACCCAACTGCTCTATCTGCCCGGCGTGCGGCAGATCAGGACCTTCATGGTGTTGAAAGAGGTGCTGTCCAAGACCTCATTGCCGATTCCCTGAATCGGCGGGCGGTTTGTCCGCCTTGTCCGCCTTGTGGGCCTTGTCCGCCGTGTCCGGCATGTCCGGCACGTCCGGGAGAAACAATTCCTCGATAGCGTTCACGTCCAGCAGCCACGCAATCGCCGACCAAGGCCAACCGAGGCGCCTGCGCGGAGGCCAGCCCTCCCGACGCTCGGTGTGCGGTCCTTCCTGGAAGGCCGAAGTCATGGCGCCGCCGCCGTGCCCGGATCGGCTGCCGCTTCAACCGCAGCGATGACAGCCGCCACCGCATCGTGTCGGTGGTAGGCCTTGCGCAGTCGATGGGCCGCGGCGAGAAAGCTCAGGGTCTCCAGGACGGTCTGCACCGCCGTGAGGATCTCCTCGGCGTAGATCGGTGACGTCAGTTGAACGCCCGCTCCGGCATGGACCACGCGCGCGGCGAGTTCCCGCTGCGCTTCGTCTTCGGGACCCAGCACCACAGGGATGCCTTGCGACAGCGCGCGTTGGACGTCGGCGTCGCCGCCGTGACTCACCATCACGTCGACCCAAGGCAGCAGGGCCTCCGGCGGCAGAGACCGGGCGGCTCGCGCATTGACCGGCAAGGGGCCGAAGCGCTGTGCGTCCCAGTCCACCGTCACGACGATGAGCACCGGTTCGTTGTGCAGCGCGTAGAGCGTCGTCAGCACAAGCGGATCCAGGTCTCCGCCGGCGACCCGTCCTGCCGCCAGGAAGACGACGGGTCGCGCCGTGTCGAGATCGCTCCACCAGACGGGCAGGGCGGCGGCGCTGGGAAGCAGGGGCGCGAGGCCGATGAAGCGCAGGTTGGGCAGCGGGTCGCGCCGCGGGTATTCCAACGGCGCGACACCCAGTTGCAGGAACCGATCCGGCAAGGTCAGCATGCCGTCCAGCACGAACGGCGGCGGGCGGGTCGCGCCGCAACGCTTCAGCGTCCTGCTCAGCGCCGCCTGGGCGCCCGCGAACAGTTCCCGCAACTGCGCGTCCATCGCCGCATGCAGTCGTCGGCCGTTCTCGCTCCTGTCGGGCGGCAGTCCCGTGCCGAAGGGCGCGAGAAAGGCATCCGTCGCCGGCAGGGGCATGACGCCGATCGACAGGACGGCGGCGGGGCGGTGACCCGGCGCGCCTAGGAGCAGCGGCCAGGCGCCTAGGAACATCGTGTCGTGGATCAACACGGTCGCCTCGCCGGGGTATCGAGTCGACAGGCGTTCCAGGAGCGACTGCAATGATGCGTGCTGTCCGCGGACGCGGTCGACATGATGGCGCCGCACGCCGTGCGCAAAGCTGAGCAGCCGCCTGGCGACAGCCGTGCGACACGGGATGCCGCCGTCATCGATGTCGTCCGTGTCCTGCGCATGACGCATCGCCTCGAACGCGATGCCGGCGGCTTCCGTGCGGACCCGGAAGGTGGGCTCGGCGAGGAAGTGGACGCGGTAGCCGCGACGCGCCAGGGCCGTGGCGAAGGGGAGCAGCGATTCGAAGGCGTGGGTATCGAGGGTACAGGCGAAGACGACAGCAGGCATGGGGACGTGAGGGGTTCGAACATCAAGCCCTCGACCTACGAAGAACCGCGCGATGCGGATCGAGGTCCACGTGAAAGGTGATGTAACGGACCCTTGAGGCAAGGACTGACCCCGCGCCGTCTTGCCCCCTCTCCCGCTTGCGGGAGAGGGCAGGGGTGAGGGACAGCGGTCGTGGCGGTCTACCTCCTTTGGACAGGTTCGGCGCACGCCTTGGAGGCTGACCGGATCGTGCCAACGTCGCCCCGATCTCCCCTCCACGGGAGCGATGGCGACAAGGGCCGGGAAGCAGAAAGTTCGGACCACAGGCTGCCACAGCGACAGCTATAGCGCCTGAGCTCTGCCACCCACTCTCCCAAGGAGATTCAAATGAAGCCCACCATCAAGCTGCCGTTCCTCGTCGCCACCCTGAGCTTCGCGTCCATCGTCGCGATGGAGCCCGCATCGGCCGCCCCGCCGGTCGGCAAGACCACCGTGGTGGTCGTCCACGGCGCCTTCGACAACGGCGCCTCGTGGAACGGGGTCATCACCCGGCTGCAGGCTGAAGGCCTGGACGTCGTCGCCGTCAACAACCCCCTGACCTCGCTGGCCGACGACGTGGCCGCCACCCGGCGCGCCCTCGACGCCCAGACCGGGCCGGTGGTGCTGGTCGGCCACTCGTGGGGCGGCATGGTGATCACCGAGATCGGCAACCACCCGCGCGTGAAGTCGCTGGTCTATGTCGCGTCGTTCGCGCCGTCCGAAGGGCAGTCGATCGTCGACCTCAGCAAGGAGTACCCGACGCCGAGCGGGCTGTCGCACGTCGTCAGCGACAAGGAAGGATTCGTCTCGATGACCTTCGAAGGCATCACGCGGCATTTCGCTCAGGACGTGCCCCTGTCCGAGACACGGCTCATCGCGGCGACGCAGGGTCCGATCCGGGGCAAGGCCTTCGAGGAGAAGGTGACGACCGCGGCCTGGCGCACGAAGCCGTCGTGGTTCATCGTGTCCGACAACGACCTGATGATCCAGCCCGCCCTGCAGCTCGACAACGCCCAGAAGATCGCCGCGACGACGATCCGCCTGAAGGCCGGTCACGTGCCGCAGCTGTCCAAGACCTCGGAAGTCGCCGCCGCGATCCTGGCCGCGGCCAAGGTCCAGCCGAAGTGACGGCCGGCAGATTCCTCCCCTCCCTTTCCATCACCCCACCACCCCCACCTGGAGACTGCCATGAACCGCTCTTCCACCTTGAATGCCGTGTCTCGCGCCGCCCTGACCATGATCGTCGGCGCCTCTGCCTTCATCGGCGCCGCCGCCCGCGCCGATCACTATCCGCGCGTGGACGTCGAGCATCGGCACGGCATGCCGTCGATGCTGACCCGCGCCGAAGTGCTGGCCGATCTGCGGATCTACCAGGAGTCGGGACTGGCCGAAGCCGAGCGCGTGTCGCACGAGCTGGGCCACGACATCGCCGGGCTGAACGCCGCGCGTGAGCGCTATGTCGCGCTGCGTCAAGGAGGTCGATTCGCGATGCTCGTGATGCAAATCTCCCAGCGCACGGGCGAGCCCGTCCGTCAGGCGCGAGGCGTCTGAAGGCCGCCGTGGGCGCCGGTCCCGGCGTCCACGGACGGCGTGGGTCGTTTCACTCTGATTGTGCGAACGCTGCCCGATCCAGCAGACAGTCGATGAACGCGCCGAGACGTGCTCGGCGCATCGAGCACGCCGGGTGGGGGCGGACGATGCCGCTACTAGGGAATGGCATCCGCATTGGCGGCACGCAAGGGATCCGTGGCTTCGAGCCAGTCCAGTTCGTTTTCGAGCGCGTGGAAGGCGTCGTCGCCGATCTCGGCGGCGTCCCGCATGTCCAGCAAAGTCTGGCGCGCCGCGCTGAGGGCGCCCTCATAGGCCGTGTCGTAATCGACGCCGAACGAAGCGGCCGCACTTTCCGGGGCATGCAGCGGACGCCCCAGATGCATCTTCAGGTTCTTGCGTGCGAGATCGAGTGCCGCGGATTTTTCCGCCGGGATTCGCGCCAGCGCGGCCTCCAGCATGCGTTGTCGCGCGGCCGTCTCTTCCTCGCCGACGGGGTCGTTATCGCGCAGCTTGAGTCCGCGCAGCAACGGCTTCAGCGTCAGTCCCTGGATCAGGAGCGTGCCCAGGACGACGAGGAAGGCGGTCAGCAGGATCAGGTCGCGGCCAGGGAAGGTGGCGGGCAGCGCAAGCGCTGCCGCAAGCGTGACGACGCCTCTCATGCCGGCCCAGGAAATGACGAGCCCGCTGCCCACGGTGGGCCTGAGCATCAGCCGCGCCGCGCGCAGGCTGTGGCGGCCCCCGAGGAACTGCAGCAGCTGGTTGAAGGTCATGTGCCACACGATGCGCACGGCGATGACGGTCGCCAGAACAGCCGCGGCCACCGACAGGTACTGGTCCCGGGTCGTCTGCGGAAGCTCGATGAGGATGGGGCGCAGCTGCAGCCCGATGAAGATGAAGGCGAGCAGGTTGAGCGCGAACACCACAGTCGCCCAGACGGCATTGGTGGGCACGCGCACGCGAGCCCCGATGCGGGCCGGCGCAAGGCGCGCCAGGGTCATGGCGAAGCCGACCGTGGTGAGCACCCCCGACAGCCCGAAGCGCTCCGAGAGCTGCCACACCGCGATGGTGCCGACGAACTGCAGCAGGATGGCCGTCGGAATGTGCTGGACGCGCTCCAACAGCCGCTGCGTCAGGAAGCCGAGCACGGGCCCGGCGATGAGGCTCCCCACGACGCTGAGGACGAATGCTGGGGCCACCGCCTGGATGACGAAGCCTCCGGAGGCGACGGCGCCGACCGCCAGGCGGTAGATCAGCAGCGCGCTGGCATCGTTGAGCAGGCTCTCGCCCTCAAGCACCCCCAGGATGCGTTGAGGCGGATGCAGCGGGCGCAGGACGGCAGTGGCCGCGACGGCATCCGGAGGCGCGACGATGGCGCCCAGAGCAACGGCCGCCGCCCAGGGCAGGGACGGGACGAGGGTGTGCACAACGAGCGCGACCGCCGCAGTGGTGAGCCCGACCGCGACGACAACGAGGCTGGTCAAGGGCAGCCAGTTGTCCTTCAGATCGCGCAGTGACGCGTCGTATCCGGCGTCGACCAGAATAGGCGCCACGAACAAGGCGAGCACCAGGTCGGGCGGCAAGGTGAGCTCAGGCGCGCCTGGCACCAGCGCAAGCGCCGCGCCACCAAGCGCGAGGAACACCGGCGACGGAGCGCCGAGCTTCCTCGCCGCGGCGGCCAGGAGGACTGCGGCGACGAAGAGGACGATGATCTGTTCCAGTTCATGCACGGTCTCAGTATGTCAGCGCAACTGGGTGCAGAAACTGATGCATACCCGTGCGGCCGAGGTTCCAGGCGGCTTCGTCACTGTGAGGGCGCGTCGCAGATCATGAGCACGGCCGCTCGGCGGTGCGGTGCGGTGCAGTGCGGTTCGGTGCGCGGCACGACGTTTGCCGATGGAGGGCATGAAGACTGAGCCCCGATCTGATTGCAGGATCCTGGTGGTGGACGACAACGTCGACGCGGCCGACTCGCTCGTCGCCCTGCTGGGTGCGCTGGGCTTTGACGCCTGTGCCGCCTACGACGGCAGGCGGGCGGTGGAGCTGGCCGCGTCATTGCGCCCCCGCCTGATCATCCTGGACATCCAGATGCCCGACATGGACGGCTTCGAAACCGCGGCCTGCATCCGCGGCGCGGAAGGCCAGCAGCGCACCTGCCTGGTGGCGCTGACCGGTGATCTCCATGACCTGGACCCCGTGCTGGCGGACTGCATCGGCTTCGACGAATTCATCCTCAAGCCGGTGACCGGCAGGCGATTGCGTCAATTGGCCAGCGTCGCCTACCGATGACAGTTGGTCGTCGGTCGCACGCCGATCCTGTTCACGCGAGGCAAGTTGGGGCAGTCGCTGAACCCATGATTGCGGAAGCGATCCCTCCGCGGGGCAAGGTTGTTCGCGACGAGCGACCATGGGCTCGTCGTTCACGATGGCTGGCGAAAGCCCCTGGCGCATGATGAAACCGATGAACGCCTCGACGCGAGGCCGGCTCAGATCTCCCATCGCCGCGATGGCCTTGGCGGCCGCATTCTTCGCACTCGCCGCGCTCAGTCCGGCCAGTGAAGCCGCGCCGTCCAACTTCGGCATGCTGGCCCTGTGGGATCAGTCGCCCCGCAGCTATGAGGGGCGGGTGCCGCCGGGCAGTCTGGTGGTCATCGGCCCGGTGCAGGGCGTGCAGCGCCTCGATGCGACGCAGCGGGCGAACTGGAAGGCGGTCATCCGGACCATCCGGTCGCAAGGAGGCCAGGTGCTCGGCTACATCGCCATGGGACACGGCGGCGTGACGCAGGACCAGCAGGCCAGCTTCGCCGCCGTGCCGCTGGAGATCGCCGCCTATCGCGACGTCCTGGACGGGGTGGACGGCTTCTTCTTCGATCAGGCGGGACCTGATCCGATGCTCGCCGTCAAGCCGGACGCGTGCGAAACCGCGAATACCCGCTGGCAGGGCGTGCGTGCGCATCTGTCCGCGCTGAACGTCGGGGGCACCGTGGTCTGGAATGCGGGCGCCTCCGGACCCAACCACTGCTTCTTGCGATCGGCCCGCGCGGGCGAGCATGTGGTGAGCGTCGACGGTCCGGCCGACGATCAGCGTGGGCGGATTCTCGACGCGCACGCCCGAGAGGTGGCCGACGCGCTGCAGGTCAAGACCTGGGCGCTCATCCATTCGGCCACGCCCGCTCACATGCAGGACGTGCTGAAGCAGACCCGCACGCACTACGTCTATGTCACGGACGGCGCGCGTACGCTGTCGTGGGGCGGACCGATCTGGAACTATCCCCCCGTCTACTGGGGAACGGACGCCGACCCGCGGTCGGAGCGCGGGTGTCTGCGGCGCGTGCAGGCCGGCGCGGCCTGCGATTGACGGGCTGGCGCGTCGAGACGAAAAAAAACCGGCTCCAACGAGCCGGTCCTTTCAGCCGAGGCTGCCGGGATCAGTAGCGTCCGCCGCCGAAACCGCCGTTGCCGTAGCCGACGTCCGAGCGCTTGCTCGAACGGAACTCACCCGAGCCGCTGTTGCCGCGGCTGCCGCCGGCGTCGTTGCCGCCTTCGCGCGGGCGGGCCAGCGTGACGACGATGGAGCGGCCGTCCACCGACATGCCGTTCAGCGCGGTGATGGCCGCCTGGGCGTCTTCGGCCGAGGCCATTTCCACGAAGCCGAAGCCCTTGGAGTTGCCGGTGTCGCGGTCGGTCATGACCTTGGCGGACTTGACGCTGCCATGTTCCCCGAAGTTGCTTCGGAGGCTGGCGTCGGTCACGGAGTAGGGCAGATTCCCAACATAGATCTTGGTGCTCAAGGAGAGCCTTTCTGAGTCATGGCGCGCCGTCAGGAGTCTGAGGCGCCCCATAGGCGCGCACGGCGCGGAGGATGCGTGCTCGACCTCTGGCGTGAGCAGATGGTCGGTACGCGAACGGCTGCAGTCTGGCGGCATTGCCAGTCAGCCATGAGGGGACACCGATTCTACGCGACTCGCGCCTTGACGGCTAACCGCCCATCGTCAGCCGGTACCACTCATGGAAATGCCGCATCCCGTCCTCCATCGGCGATTGATACGGACCGGCATCGGTGGTGCCGCGCCGGACCAGCGCCCGGCGTCCCGCATCCATGCGCTCGGCGATCTCGTCGTCCTCCACGACCGTCTCGTTGTACGCCGCCTGGTGCGCCGCCACGAACTCGCGCTCGAAGGCGACGATGTCCTCGGGGTAGTAGAACTCCGTGACGTTGAGCGTCTCCTGCGGACCGCGCGGGTGCAGCGTCGAGCGCACCAGCGCGTGCGGGTAGAGCTCGATCATGTGGGTCGGGTAGTAGGTCACCCAGATCGCGCCGAACTCCGGCGGCACGCCGCCGCGATAGGCCAGCAGCCGGTCATGCCAGGCGCTGTAGACCGGCGATCCCGGCGAATCCAGCCCGCGATGCACGCCCACGCGCTGCACGCTGAAGGGCTCGGCGAACTCCCAGTCGAGGTCGTCGCAGGTCACGAAGCTGCCCAGACCGGGGTGGAAAGGGCCGACGTGGTAGTCCTCCAGGTAGACCTCGATGAAGGTCTTCCAGTTGTAGCGGCAGGTGTGGGTCTCGATGCGGTCCAGCACGTAGTCCGAGACATCGAACTCCGGCCGCTTGAACAGTCCGGCCAGGTCGCGCGCGGGGTCGCGCGGACCTTCGAAGAAGGCGCCGTGGCACTCCTTCAGCGGATACCGGGGAAGATGCGCGCAGGGCTGCGGCGAGAAATGCGGCGCGCCCACGAGTTCGCCGGCATCGGTGTAAGTCCATCGATGCAGCGGGCAGACGATGTGACCGCCAGCGGACGCCGGCAGCCGCCCGTGCGAAGTGCCGGCCGTCACCGCGCCCGGATCGCCGCCCAGGATCAGCGCCTGGCGGTGCCGGCACACGTTGGACAGCAGCTTCACGCCGTCGCGTCCGTTCACCAGCACGCGCCCGTTGTCCTCGTGGCCGAGGGTGCGCCAGTCGCCCGTTTCCGGCACCCATTGACGATGCCCGACGTAGCGCGGCGCCTGGCGCTCGAACATCGCCATCTCGCGCTGGAAGCGCTCGTCGTCGAAATAGGCCTGCGCCGGCAACTGCGGCTGGGTGGACAGCAGGTGGGCGCGTCGGACGATGTCGTTCATGCGAAGTTCCGGAGATCCAGGGCGCCCAGCCGCCGCAGCCGTTCGGCGCGCGGCAGGCGCGGGCAGGTGTTGCACATGTCGCCGCCGGCGCGCCTGTCGTCGAGGCAGCACACGCCGCGGTCCAGCGCCAGGCACGAGGTGCCGGGCGCCGTGTCGAAAACCAGGTAGCCGCTCTCGCCGGACGCGCCGAGGTGCCTGAGCCAGTCGGCGCCGATGTCGGACAGTGCGTCGTCCGCGAGCCTCGCGATCGGCTGCACTCGCAGCAGCGCGGCGAGCACGCAGTCGGCGAGCTGTCGCCGCGCCGCCTTGGGATGCAGCGGCAGGGTGGCCTGCACGGCGCCCAGCAGCGTGGCCGATAACGTGCGCAGTTGCGCGGCCGCCTTGGCACGGCCTGACCCCGCCGTCGCCCCCGCCGTCGCCTCCGGAGTCGTCGCCGCAAAGCCAGTCGCCGGAATGGCAAAGCCGGTCACGTCCGCCTCGTCGACGTCCACGTCCCAGCCGAGGCGGGCCAGCGGCAGCACGCCGCCCGCCAGCTCGACGGCGAACACGCTGGCGTAGGTCGGCTGCCAGACCAGCCGCGACCAGGCGCGCAGCGCCCAGTACGCCCGGCCTGCCTGGGGATCGCGCGCCCGCAATGCGGCGACGAGCCGTTCAGCGGCCACAGCGGCCGGCAGGGGCGGCGCGATGACCGCTTCTGCATCGACCTCGACATCAACATGGACATCGACATCGACATCGACATCGACACCGCAACGCCCCTGCAGCGACGGCACCACGGTGCGCGCGTGCGCGAAGAAGGCGGCGAGGGTCAGGATGCGACCTCGGCCGGCGCGGACGCCGACGCCGATGCCGCCCCGCGCTTCGCCGCGGTGGCGGACGCTGCCGGCGCGAACGGGGCCAGCGGGTTGTCCAGCGTGCCGACGATCTTCAGGTTGGCCGCCGGATCGGACAGGTTGATCATCTGCGTGTTGTTGCCCATCTGCAGCCGGTTCAGGCACGACTGCCGGAAGGTCGCCGCGAAGAGGTCGTAGCGGGCGTACTTGTCGCGGTGCTGCGGATGCTCGTCCTGATAGCCGCGGATGTTGTCGGCCACCTCGTGCCAGAAGTCCGACTCGCTGCACGCGCCGTGTTCGACGAGGACCTGGTTCATGTACCGGAAGAAGCCGTCGAAGATGTCGATGAACACGGCCAGCGTCTTCAAGTCGTCGGGGAAGTCCATCACCAGCCGGCGGACGTTCTCCGGCAGTTGCGCCTCGGTGTTGAAGATGGCCGCCTCCTCCGCGATGTCCTTCATGAGCACGCGCACCGGCACGTGGTCCCGCAGGACGAGGATGAGGTTCTCGCCGTGCGGCATGAACACGAGGTCGTGGGCATAGAAGCAATGGATCAGCGGCGTGAGGTAAGCCTGGAGGTAGCGCTTCAGCCAGGCCCGCGCACTCAGCCCCGAAGCCTCGATGAGCGCCGGCAGCAGCGCCACGTCGTCGCGGTCCACGTGCAGCAGGGCCGCCATCGTCATCAGCCGCTCGCCCGGCTTGAGCAGGGGCAGCGGGTTCTCGCGCCACAGGGCCGAGAACATCTTCTTGTAGGGCGTGTCGGACTCGACGGCAGCCTCGTAGTAGTGGTTGCGGAAGCCCATGGAGGCGACCTCGCGCAGCATCGTGAAGCCGTTGGCGCGCAGTTCGTCGTCGCGGTCCAGCAGGTCCTTGATCCATTGGTTGATCGCCGGCGTGCCGGACATGTAGTACGGCGAGAGACCGCGCATGAAGCCCATGTTGAGGATGGACAGCGAGGTCTTCACATAGCGCTTGTGCCGCGCGCCGAGGTTGAACATCGTGCGGATGGACTGCTGCGCGAGGTATTGGTCGTCGCTCAGCCCCAGGAAGACGATGCGCCGCTGCGCGACGTACGGCGCGAAGGCCACCGAGAGCTTGTTGGCCCACTGCCAGGGATGCGCGGGCATGACGAGGTAGTCGGCCGGGGTCAGGCCTTGCTCGCGCAGCTGGCGGTCGAAGCGGGCGAGCGTCTCGTCGCCGAGCTCCTCGCGCAGCAGCTGCTCGTAGCTGAGGTCGGGCACGCAGTGGAAGGCCGCCTGGTCGCGGTGCACCGCCAGCCACACGATCCGGAATGGCGAGGCGGCCTCAGGGGCGTAAGCGCGGTAATCGGCGCCGTCGAAGCCGAGGCGGCCGTTGTTGGCGACGAAGGCCGGGTGGCCCTCGGTCATCGAGGTCTCGATCACCTGGAAGTCGGCCTCGTGGATCAGCGCGCGGCTGCCGTGCGCGGTGTTGAGCCGCTTGTACGCGCTGCTGTAGAGCGTGCTGCAGATCTCGTCGAGGTAGATCGGCAGCTGCTCGGGCTTGAGGCCCAGCGCCTGCTTGAAATCCGTCATGAAGCGCAGCGCGTCGAGCTCACGGCTGACGCCGCCCGCCAGGCACTCGATGGACTCGGCGGACACGGCCCAGTGCCCCAGCGCCATCAGCCGCGCCTCGAAGCGGTAGACGGTGTTCCCGTCGGGCGTGGCCAGCGAATAACACTGATGCAGCGGACGCCGCGCGGCCGACGCGGGATCCAGCCGCGGTTCGATGATGCGTTCGTGCGCGTACTCGGACAGCGCCTTGCGCACGAGCAGGCGGTTGACCGTCCGCCAGACCTCCGGGTTCAGGTGGTCGACCACGGCGGCGGGCGAGGGCGTCGAAGGCGGGGTATGCGAGGTCATGCGGGAATCTCCTGGAGGTGTTGCAGGGCGGTGCGGTAGTCCGCGCGGGTGCACAGCGCGAGGCTGGCGACCTTCTCGCGCAGCTGGACGTCGCCGCGGTAGACGAAACCGAAGGTCTTGTTGAGCACGTGGATCCGTTCGTTGTGCGCGTCGGGCTCGACGACGACCCGGCGTGCGCCCAGGCCGTCGAACATCAGGTCCATCACGGCCTGGAAGACGCGGCGCGAGAAGCCGCGCACGGGCCGGCGGGCCGGCGCCACGCAGATGTGCATGCCGAGGTCGCCGGGCTGCACCGCGTAGTGATCGGCCAGCTGGTCGAAGCGCGGTTCGTAGGACTCGGCCAGCACCACGGGCTCGCCTCCCAGCGAGCCGATGTGGACGTCGCGGAAGCCGCAGGCCAGTTGCGCGGCGTAGAGGTCGCGGACCTCCGCCACGCTGCTGCCCTGCAGGCACCAGAACTTCGCGTGCGGCTGCTGGAACCAGCTGTGGATGAGCGGGATGTCGTCCGGGATGACGAGGCGGCGGAACGCCAGGCCTCCCGGCGAGGTGTAGATCGCCGGCGCATCAGCGGCAGCATGGGATGCCGACGCGGCGGCCGTGTCGGCGACGGCGGATTCAAGCGACGGGCGCATGGGACGACTCCTCCGGATCAGGGGTGAGGGCGGGCGCGTGGTCCGCGGAGCGCGCTTTCGGGAAGCGCCAGAGCCACAGCGCGGCCGCGAGCAGGAAGGCCGTACCGGCCACGATGAACGGCGCCCGCAGGCCGAGCGTCGCCACCAGCGAGCCGGCGGTGAACGACGCGAGCAGCACGCCGCAGTTCTGGAAGATGTTGATGACGCCGTAGTCGCGGCCGAAGTCGTCCGGTGTGCTGAGCTGGTAGAGCTGCACGTCGAAGTTGATGACCAGCTGGTACAGCGCCCAGCCCAGCAGCACGCGCCCGATCAGCAGCGTGGCGACGTCGGGCGCGGCCTGCAGTCCCAGGCCCACGGCGCCCAGCATCAGGTTGGCGAGCGTGCGGCGCGTGGGGTGCTGCTCCGGCAGCGTGAGCCAGCGGTGGATCAGCAAGGCGCAGACCGCGACGATCTTGGGCACCGCGAAGGCCGCGCCGGCTGCCAGTTCTCCGCCTGCCCCGCTGCCCGCATCGCCGAGGCTGGACCAGTAGAGCGAGAAGAAGGGCCGCACCAGCGCCGCGCCGAAGTCGAACAGCAGCATCACCACGGCCAGCTTCAGGATGGGCGCGTGACCGGCCAGGCTGAAGCGCCGCGGGGCGACGCGTTCCTTCGCGTCCTCGGCCAGCACCGGCACCATGCGCCGGCTGCGGATCAGCCAGGTGCAGATGAGCATCTGCACGACGTCGGCGAGGGCCATCAGCAGCACGCACGCGCGCACGCCCCAGTGCTCGATCACCGCGCCGCCGGTCACCGCGCCGAGGACCACGCCCAGGTGGGCCGTCACCGACAGCAGGCCGATGGTGCCGCCGCGTGTCTCGTCGGACTCCGTGCGCATCAGGTAGGGGAAGTTGAGCAGGTAGCTGCTCTTGAAGGCGAACATCGCCATCGACAGCACCCAGTAGCTCACGAGGTCCGGCGCCCAGTAGCTGGCCAGGCACAGCGCCGCGGCGATGCCCTGCGTGTACTGCAGGATGTGCAGCGTCTCGACTCGGCGGGCGACCCGCACCCAGAGCGGAAACACGCACATCACCGTGATGGAGATGAAGGCGATGTAGGCGCCGACGTGCCAGGGGCTGCCGTCGCCGTAGCGCTCCGCGAAGAACTGCGGATAGAACGGGATCAGCAGGCCGTCGCTGATGACGGCGAACAGCGTCATCAGGATCAGTCCGTGTTTCAGGCGCATGCTTTGTCCTGCGGGAAGTGCGGAGAATTCGGGAAGAGGCCCGCGGACGGCAGCGCCCGGAACAGCGGCGATCGCGGCACGCCGAAGCTCTGCAGCGCGAAGCCGGTCTCGATGGGGTAGTGCTCGCGCCCGGTCAGCTCGCGGATCAGGCAGGAGTTGCGATAGCAGGCCAGGCCCAGCTCGGGGTTGCTCAGCCCGTGGCTGTGCAGGCCGCCGTTCTGCACGTAGACCTCGCTGCCGGCGATGTCGACCGCGTAGTTGCGCGTCGGCTGGTAGCGCCCCTGGCGGTCGAAGCGCAGGCGATGCTCGATGCCGCCGAGGAAACGCGGCACGCGCTGCCGGTAGCCGGTGGCGAAGATCAGCCCGTCCGTCTGATGCTCGAAGACCTCGCCGGTGTCGGTGCGGTGGAACTCGAGCAGGTGCTGTCCGCTCGCCTCGTCGAATCGGCAGCGGCGCAGTTCCGACTGCGTGACCAGATGCGCCTGGTGGCTGCGACGTTGCCGCGCGCGTTCGAGCTGGTGGTAGATGTCGTCCATCAGCCGCGCGTTGATGCCCTTGTAGAGGCTGTCCTGCCGCGCCAGCACGGCGGCCTTGCGCTCGTCGGGCAGGTCGTAGAAGTAGTCGGTGTAGTCCGGGGAGAACATCTCCAGCGTGAGCCGGGTCGTCTCCATCTGGAAGAAATAGGGCGAGCGCGTGATCCAGTTGACCGTGGTGCCGCGCGACGCGGCTTCCTTCAGCAGGTCGTGGCAGACCTCGGCGGCGCTCTGGCCGCTGCCCACGATGGTCACCGAACGCTTGTCCAGCAGCTGCGCCCTGTGCTGCAGGTAGTGGGCGGTGTGCAGGTAGGGAGGGGCGTCGCCCTCGCAGCATGCCGGCAGGCTGGGTTGCGCGCCGACGCCCAGCACCAGCTTGCGCGCGAGGAACTCGACGATCGCGCCGTCCGCGCGACGGGCATGGACGCGGTAGAGCGCGCCGCCCGGGCCGTGGGCATCGTGGGAGACCGACACCACCTCATGGCCGAAGCGCACGTTGGGCAGGCGTCGCGAGGCCCACTGGCAGTAGCGGTTGAAGGCCTCGCGGGTGATGTAGTGCGGGCCGTTGATGTAGTGCGAGTAGATCTCGCCGCTGTGCTTGCAGTAGTTGAGGTAGCTGTAATCGCTGGTCGGGTCCGCGAGGCTCACGAGGTCCGCGAGGCAGGGGTTCTGCAGCGTGGCCTCGTCGATCAGCATGCCGGGGTGCCAGTTGAATTCGCGGTGGCTCTCGAGGAAGAGCGCGCGGCAGGGCACCGTCGCATCGGCCAGCGGCGCCAGGAGGCAGGCGAGGCTGAGGTTGAAGGGGCCGAGGCCGATGCCGATGACATCAAGCACCTCGGCGTCGTTGGATAGTGGATCGTTGCCAGGCATCGTGGCCGCCTTCCAGTCGGTGAGGGTGGGGAGCGCGGCCGTCGACCGCGCGCTACCTCCCTTTGACGGATGCCGCGATCGAATTTTCAGGAAGAGAACCTGCGATCCGAGGGGCTACTCCACGTGGCTGGTCCGAGTGGGTGAGCCGAGCCGCCTCAGCGCGGACGACCGAGGTCCGGGCAGCGGGCCAGGGCCCGCACGGCGTCCTGCACCATGGCGTTCACGAGCGCAGTGGACACGCCCAGTCGTTGCGCCACTTCTTGCTGCGTGTGGCCGTGCACGCGATGCAGCACGAAGGCCTGGCGCGTGCGCGCGGGCAGCCGGCTCAGGCAGCGCTCGACGCACTGCAGGAGCTGCCGGCCGATCGCCTGGTGTTCGGGCGTGCCGGTCCCGGCTTCGAGGTCGTGGCCCTCGTCCTCCTCGCCGAGCAGCTGCTGTTCGGTCTTGCGGCGGCGCAGGTGGTCGATGCAGAGGTGCTGCACGACCCGCATGCAGTAGGCCACCGGCTGCTGAACGCCGGACGGCGGGGTGCTCTGCATCAGTTTCATGTAGGCCTCCTGCATCACGTCGTCGGCGAGGTCGCGATCGCCCATCCAGCGCCACGCCGCGCGCTTGAGCAGCGGGCGGTGGGCGATGAAGTCGGCGACGACGGGGTGCGGGGACGGCGACAGCGGCGCCGTCATGTCAGAGCTTCCAGTTCAAGGTGAGCTGGCCGTTGCGTCCGGCGCCGTGCAGGCTCTGGTCCCAGTAGAGGCTGGCCAGGTACTTGCGGTCGGTCACGTTGTTGATCAGCAGATGCGCGCTGAGCCGATCGCTGAAGTCATAGCGCGCCATCAGGCCCAGCACCGCATAGCCGGGCTGCCGGGCGACGATGTCGGCGCCGTCCGGCGCGGTCTGCGTGCCGTTGATGCGGTGGATGCCGCTCTGCCAGCGCAGCGTCGCGCCGAGCTTGAGCTGAGGCAGCGCGGGCACGCGGTAGCGCGCCGACAGGCGCGCGGTGCGACGCGGGATGAAGGTGCGGGCGTCGGCGCCCGCGGCGTCTTCCAGGCGCAGTTGCGTGTAGCCGGCCGTCAGGTCCCAGTCGGGACTCAGCCGACCTGCCATCTCGAGCTCGAATCCGGTGGACGCCGCATCGATGCGGCGGTAGTACGAGAACCCGCCGTCGGTGTCGAAGCCGGCGTACTCGGCCAGGTTGTCCTGTTTGGTGCGGAACACGGCGACCGAGCCGTTCAGCTCGCCGTTGAGCCACTCGCCCTTGGCGCCGGCCTCGACGTTGCTGCCGGTGATGGGCCCGAGCAGCGACTGGCGCGCGTCGACCTGCGTCTGCGGATTCACGATCCTGGTGTAGCTCGCGTAGAGCGAGTGGTGCGCGTCGATGTCGACGACGGTGCCGACGTAGGGCACGGTCTCGGCTTCCTTGTAGACCCGCGGCACCGCGCGGAAGCCCAGCCCCTCGCTGCGCATGCGGGTGTGGTTGAGGCCGAGCAGCAGCTTCCACGGATCGGCCAGGTTCAGCCGCGTCATCGCGTAGATCGACTCGCGCCGGTTGACGAAGTCGGCCGAGCCCGTGCCGCCGTCCCAGGCCGGTTCAGGGTAGCTGCCCCAGCCGTCGGGCGCCGTGATCGCCGTGCCGTTGCCGGCGCCGCGCTGGTAGGACGCCTCGTTGTGGACACGCGCCGTGTTGATGCCGACCACCGCGTCGTGGCGGCGTCCCGCCAGTTCGAAGGGGCCGGAGGCGCTGACATCGACCAGCGCCTGGGTTTCGTCGGTCACCTGCGTGGAGAGCCAGCTCTCCGTGCCGGTTCCCGTCGCGCGGTCGGGCAGGGCGCCCGAGATGCTGAAGAGCCTGCCGTCGGCGCCGAGCTTGCGGTAGCTCGCCATCGCCTTGGCGTTCCAGCCGTTGCCCAGTGCGTGCGCGAGCTCAACCAAGCCCGTCGTGTCGGTGTTGTCCCAGTGTGACCAGCGCGGCGCCGCGGCGGTCGAGCGCGGGTAGTCGGTGGGAGAGCCGTCCGCGTAGTTCAGCGGCAGGCCGCCCCAGGCCGTGCCTTCGGGGCGGTTGGCCTGCCGCGACACGCCCAGCGTCAGCGTCGTGCGCGGCGCGAGCGTGGCCTCGAGCAGCCCCGCCACCAGGTTCTTGCTGAGCGCATAGTTGTCCATGAAGGACTCGTTGCGCTGGGCCATGACGATGGCGCGACCTCGCAGCGTGCCGGACTCGTTGAGCGGGCCGGAGACGTCGCCCTCGGCGCGCTGCTTGTCCCACGAGCCGATCGTGAGGCCGAACGACGCCTGGAAATCCGCCGTGGGCCGCTTGCGCACGTAGTTCACCGTGGCTGCGGGATTGCCGGTCGACGACAGCAGGCCGTTGGCGCCGCGCAGCACCTCGACGCGGTCGTAGAGCGCGGTGTCGATGTCGCCGAGCTGGTCGCCGTTGGTGAACGGCATGCCCACGCCGTCGATCTGGAAGTTGGAGATGTCGAAGCCGCGGGCGTTGAAGTAGGTCCGGTCCGTTTCGACCACGTCGACCGAGACACCGGTGGTGCTGGCGAGCACGTCGTTGGCGTTGAGCAGGCCGAAGTCGTCCATGCGGGCGCGGGTGACGACGGTGACGGACTGCGGCGTCTCGCGCGGCGAGAGCGCCAGCCGCGTGGCCGTGCTCGAGGCGGGCGCGCCGTAGCGGTCGGTCGTCTCGCTCGCCGCCAGGCCGTTGCGGGCCTTGATCCGAACCGCCGGCAGGGTGCCCGACGGCATCGTCGCCGCCTCATCGGCCGTCGCGCGCTCGACGACGAAGCTGCCGTCGGCCTGGGCCACCGCCTTCAGCGGGGTGTCGCCCAGCAGGCTGCGCAAGCCGGCGTCCACCGTGTAGGTCCCGCTCAGTCCGGCGCTTTGACGGCCCTCGACGAGCTTGGGATCGAAGGAGAGCAGGACGCCGGCGCTGCGGGCCAGCCGGGTGAGCGCCAGGTCGAGCGGGCCAGGCGGGATGTTGAAGCTGCGTGCGGCCGATGCCGTCGATGCCGTCGATGTGGCTGCACCGCCGGCGCCCTGTTGCGCGAGCACGGAGGCTGGCACGAGCGGCAGGGCGAAACACGCGGCCAGGCTGGCAGCGGACAGGGACGAGCGCTTGAACAAGGTCTTCGGAGAAGCGCAAGAGGCGGAGGACGCGGGGGACGCGGGGGACGCGGCGCAGGCAGGGTCGGCGCTGAGGCGGCGGGCGGTCATGGAAACCTTTCGTCAGATCGGGGGTGGTTTTCCTGTGAACCGAACGAGCCGCCGGAAACTGCAGTCCCTTCTCAAAAATTTCTCAAGACAGTGTCACCGCGCCTCCAAGGTCACCCACCAGGACGTCCGCGCGCGCGCCCGGACCGGCAGGGTGCGCTGGATCGCGGCGACCACGCGGTGGAGGTCGTCGACGGGGAACACGCCCGAGATGCGCAACCTGGCCACGGCCGCGTCGCAGCGCAGCCAGCCGCGGCGGTAGCGCGAGAGCTCCGCGGCCAAGGCCGCGAGCGGCATGTCGCGCGCCACGATCAGCCCGTCGACCCAGGCGCCCGCGCCGCCGTCGGCCGCCTCGGCGGCGCCGGCGCCGCGGGCGTCGAACGTCCATTGACGACCCGCCACGAGTCGCCGGCTGGCAAGTTGACCGTGGCCGGGGCTCACGTCGACCCAGCCCTCCAGCGCCTGCACGAAGGTCTGCGCGGCGAGTTTTCGCACGATGAAGCGGCCTTCTTCCGCCTGGATCCTGCCCTGCGCCGTGCGCACGATGAGAGGCCTGGCCTCAGCACTGCCAGCGCCGTGACCGGCGTGGCGGGCGCATTCGATCAACACCTCGCCGGCGAAGAGGTCCACGCAACGCTCGTGCCCATCCATGCGCACATCCAGCGCCGTGGCCGTGTTGAGATGCAGCACGCTGCCGTCCGCCAGCGCCAGCCGCCGACGCTCGCCCACGCTGGTCCGGTGCGAGGCGGCGAGGCTTTTCCAGCCGCCGTCAGGGGCGCTCGCGAGTCCGATGCCCGCGGTTCCGACCACCAGCGCCAGGCCCTTGAGCAGGGAACGGCGACGCGGCGCGCGCTCGCGGTCGAGTTCGAGTTCGAGTTCGAGTTCGAGTTCGAGTTCGAGTTCCCGTGCGGCCGCGAGCGCGTTGCGCGCCAGCGAGGGCGGCAGGACTTTCAGCCGCTGGCTGAACCCGCTGAGCGTGGCCCAGGCCTGCGCATGTTCCGGTCGCTCGTGCCGCCAGTGCTCGCAGGCCGCGTGGTCCTGGGCGGTCGCGCCTCCCGACTGGAGCTTGACCATCCACGCCACCGCGACCTCGACCACCGCCGGGTGCAGGTCGCCTGCCGCCGGGCCGGAGTTCGTCATTGCAGCGACAAGCCTTGCCGTGCCTGGTAGCAGGCGCTGAACGCCTTGGTCATGTACTGCTGGACGGAACTGAGCGACACGCCGAGTTCCCTGGCGATCTCGCCGTAGGGCAGGCCGTCGATCTGGGACAGGAGGAAGGCCTGCTGGACCTTGGCGGGCAGCCCGCGCAGCACCGCGTCGACTTCAACCAGCGTCTCCAGCATGACCTGCTGGTCCTCGATCGACGGCGTTTGGTCCTGTGCGATCAGCGAGAGCGCCTCGAGGAACGCGCGTTCGAGCGCCGCCCGGCGCAGGTGGTCGACCATCAGGCCGTGGGCGATGGTGCTGAGCAACGCCTTGCCGCCGCCCACCTCGGCTTGCCAGGTGAGCGCTTCCCGCCGCACCAGCACGCGCGTGAAGGTGTCGTGCGCCAGGTCGGCCGCATGGTGGGGGCATCCGAGTCGTCGGCGCAACCAGCCGACCAGCCACTGGTGATGGCCACGGTAGAGGTGGCCCACGTCGTTGAGCTGGAGGGTGTGCGTGTCTTGCATGGAGCGGCTCGAAAGGCGACCTGCGTGTCGTTTCCAAATAAAAACGATTCGCATTTACGCACAAACGACCGCCGCAGGTCAATGAATGGACCTCACGCCGGAACGTGAACTAGGTCACGGCAAGTGGCGTGCCCGAAGTGTCGAATTTGTTTACGTTCATGTCCCTAGTATTAGGGGTGCCCGAGAAATATCGATACAAATCAATGGGTTGCAAAATTGGCACAAGGGTTGCTATTTGTGTTTCATCAACAATCAGCCGACCTCCCCGTCGCCGACATCATGAAAAGCAAGATTGCCACCCTGTTCGCTACCCTCGCCGTCGCCGGCGCTGCCCAGGCGGCCCCGACCTATCTGCCGGTGGGCGCACAGACCAACGTCAACATCAACAACGTGCTGAACGGCGGCTGGACGCAGTGCTACGTCGGCACGATGGCCCAGGCCATCGGCAGCGCCGCGCAGAACGTCCTGAGCGCCTGCACCGGCGACTACCTGATGATGGCCGGCCGCGTCACCGGCTCCAACACCCTGCTGTCTCTGGCCGCCGCGCTGCGCAGCGAAGCCATCTTCAATACCGGCTCGAACACCAACAACACCCATGTCGCCAATGGCGCGAACTGGTACTTCTCGGCCAACTGGTCGTGGGGCTTCACCGCGCTGAACGACGCCGTGAACCTGAATTCCTGCGATTACCAGAACAGCAGCCCGATGAGCATGTGCCTGCACACGCTCGACGGCGTCGGCGGCTATCGCATCAACGACATCGTCGACCTGAATGGCAGCACCGCCTATCAGAAGATCTTCTTCCAGGCTTCCGCCGCCCAAGTGCCGGAACCCGCCACCCTGGCGCTGGCCGGCCTGGCGCTGATCGGTGTCGTCGCCTCGCGCCGTCGCAAGTCGGCCTGATCGACCGCTCCTGAAGGAAAGCCCCGCGGCTCGCGCCGCGGGGCTTTCTTGTTTCTGGGCCTCGGCGCCTCAGCGCTTGACCGTTTCAGCGTTTCAGCGCAGCCGCTCCGTGGCGCTGCGCTGCGAGGGCCACTCGCTGTGCCCGGTCGGCTTGAAGTTCTCGATCTGCGAGAAGGTCTTCAGCCGCTGCTCGTCGGTCTTGCGCATGGCGCGCGAGACCGAATCCTTCACCGTGTCGATCAGCGTCGTGATGGTCTTGCTGTCCTGGACCGTGTAGGCGTCGTAGTTGCCGGTGCTGCGGTCCAGCGTGAAGGTGCGCGACTTCTGGTAGCTGGCGTCGAGTTCCTCGGTCTGCGCTTGCGTGACCGAACGTCCGCCTGTCGCGGTGCTGGGTCGGTCGGCGGTCGTCTGGCTGATCTTGTAGTCGGTGTGGCCGGCTTCCTGGATGCTGCCGATGCGGCTGGTGCGCTGCGAGTCGGCGCTGAAGTCCGCCTTGAAGTCGGCCAGGCCGCTCTGCAGCGACTGCACCTGCGAGCGCAAGCCGTCGCTCATCGACGGCGTGACCGGTGCCACTTCGTCCGGACCGCCCTTGGCGAGGGTGGTTGCGATGGTCGCGGCGCTCCCGGTGCTGGCCGGCGCTTCGTCGACCGGCGGCGCCTGCAACTGCTGGAACGCGTCCTTGAAGGACTTCGTCATCGCCGCGTCCGCGTGTGCGCGATCGGCGGCGGCGTCGATCTGCTTGAGCAGTTGATCGATGGCGGATCGGCGCTGGCCGTTGTTCGAAGCGCCCGTGGGCGGCGTGGCGTCGACTTCGAGGTTCATCTCGCCGCTGGTCGTACGCATCGTCACCGACTTCGTGTCCGTGCCCAGCTGGAGCGAGAACGCCTGCAGCTTGCCGGGGACGTCGGCGGACGCGTTCGGGTGCTCGATCTCGAGATCGAGTCCGGTCAGCACGCCGCTCCGGTCGAAGGCCGTCAGCCCGGACAGGTCGAGCGTCGGCGCGCCTTCGCCGAGGCCCTCGAGCGCTTGATCGAGCCCGTCGCTCAGGGCGGAGAGCGCCTGACGCTCCGCGCTGCTGAGCGCGCCGGAGCTCTTGATCCCGACCTGCAGGCCGCGCGTGCCGCCCTGGTCGCCGTTGTTCACGCCGATCTTGAGCTCGACGGTGTGGCCGGAGCGCGTCTGGATCTTGAGGCTCACCTCGGCGGCGTTCGTGCTGACGCCACCGAGGGCCTGTTCCTGAAGCGCGGCTGCTGCGGCGGCCGTCGCGGCGGCGTCGGTGCCCTCGACGGTACCGGTGGCGCCGGCGGCATCGACGCCCGGCACGTAGTCGGCGAGGGTCTGCTGGTAGGCCGTGCCGGTGTCTGCGAACTGCTTCAGCAGTCCGCCGCCCAGTCCGCGCCAGCGGTCGGACAGCGTGAGCGCGTCCTTGCCGCTGTTGCGGGTCATCAGTTCGCTGAGGCCGTCGTCGCGCGCGTTGGCCCAGAAGCGTTGGGGCCCGAAGCCGGGTGTGCTGGGTCTGGCGTAGACGAGGGCGCTGGCGGACGTCGCGTCCAGCGTGACGCGCGTGGGCGCGGATGCCGCGGCGGCTGTCTTGGCGGCGGCGCCCGCAGCCTGCGCGCTCACGCCCGCGGGGCGGTAGGTCGAGGTCGTACGGCTGGCCGCGATGCGGTCCAGCACGCCCGCGCCGGTCGAGGTGATGAGGGTCATGACGAAGCGCCTCCCTGGCGGCTTATCCCGCGGTGCTCTGAAGGCGTGGCGGTGATCCCTTCGCTATCGACCCATCGCCGGGAAACTTGAGCGTCCTCCCCCGACGGAGCGAGCACCTTAGGCGGCGCTCCGGCGCTCCGGCGCCCAGGTCTTCAGAAGTGCAGCCAGGCCGCGATCCCCAGACCGACGCCGATGGCGCCGGCGCCGAAGGTGGCGTATTCCATCCAGCGGCGTTTCGTCAGCAGCGCGATGGCGGCGAGCGCGATGGCCACCTGCAGCGCCGTGGTGGCCTGCGCCCAGCGGTGGTGGAGGTGCAACTGCTCGTCGCTCTGGTGGTCCCACGCCTTGGATTCGGCCTCGAGCTTCTCGGCCTGGACCTTGATCTCGTTCTTCTCGGTCTCGTAGCGGGCGATCTTCTCGCGGTACCTGGCCTTCTGCTCCTCGCCGGGGGTCAGGTCGAGCGCGAACTCGGCCAGGTTCTGCTTGCTGCTCTTGGCCTGGAAGTAGTTCCAGCGGTTGGCGGCCTCGGTCTTGGTGATGGCGGCGTTGTTCTTGAACAGCCCCGCGTTGGCTTGCGTGGCGCCGCCCATGTAGGAGAAGCAGGCGCCCAGCGTGGCCAGGATCGCGGTGATCACCGCCAACTGGCCGGCGAGCCCCTTGGGCTCGTGCTGCGCGGCGTGTTCAAGTTCGTGGTCGTGCGGGCCGTGGACGTGGAAATGGTTGCCGGACATGGTTCGGGATCGGTGAAGGAGGAGGTGCCGCGGCGCGAGGCCGCGGAAGAACTCAGCCGCGTCGCTCGTAGCGAACGAAGTCGTAGTCCCAGTCGTGGCCGCGCTCGGCGGGGCTGTGGTGGCGTTCTCTGCGCACTTCGGCGAAGACGGCGGGGTCGACGGCGGGGAAGAAGGCGTCGGCGTCGAAGGCGGCGGCGATCTCGGTGAGTTCGAGCGCGTCGGCGCGGGGCAGGGTGAGGTCATACACCTGGGCGCCGCCCATGACGAACACGGCCTCCTCCGGTGCGCAGGCGGCGAGGGCGTCGTCCAGCGTCGCGAAGACTTCCGCGCCGGCGAGCGCCAGTCCTGGCTGGCGCGACAGCACGAGGTTGCGGCGCTGGACCAGCGGCCGGAACTTCGCGGGGATCGAGTCCCAGGTCTTGCGTCCCATGATGACGGTGTGACCGATCGTGAGCGCCTTGAAGCGCGCCATGTCCTCGGGCAGTCGGACCAGCAGTTCGTTGTCGCGGCCGATGCCGCGCGCGCGATCGAGGGCGGCGATGAGGGTCAGGTGAGGCATGGGGACGTCGGAGAGGCCGGTTCAGCGTGCAGGAAGAGTGTGCAGGAAGAGCGTGCAGGGACAGAGTGCAGGACCAGAGTTCTGGAGCAGCGGGCAGGAGTTTAGGCCGGCTCCGCCTCTTCGTGGACCGTGCGACCTGTGCGGACCGTGCGGTCGGCGGTGTCCGGTGCCCAGCCGACGTCCGAAGGCGCCTCGACCAACGCTGCCGCGTAGGCGCCGAGCCCGATGCCGAAGACGGACCGCGCGGCCTCGGCGCCGGCATCGTCCAACGTCCCTGCGGCGCTCAGGAAGGCGAGGAAGGCGTCCCAGTCGCGCGCCATCTGCTCGACGATGATCCGCGCCAGTTCGTAAGAGAGCAGGGCGCTGTTCTCCTCCGTGCTCAGGAACGAGTCGCCGGTCCAGAACGCCTGGATCCGGTCGGGGTTCCAGTGGTCGAGGTGCATCGCGTGCAGCTCGTGCGGCGTGTAGAGCGAGCCTTGCGGCCCGGCGACACGTCGCTCGGTGTTGACCGCCACGCCTTCGTCGAGCCAGCGCGGCAGCTTCAGGTGGGCCAGGGCGGCGTGCGTCATCTCGTGCGCGATGATGGGCTCGATCTGCTGGAGATGACCGCGCACGACCACGAAGTGCGGGCAGCCCGCGTCGATGAACATGCCGCTGGACGTGGAGAACTCGCCGTCCGGGTGGTAGATGGACACGTAGCGGTAGTACGCGTCCTCGTCATCGAGCACCAGCAGGATGCTGCGGTGACCGCCGGGGAAGTGCGCGACCTGGCCCAGAAGGCGCTGGATGCGCGCCCGTGCGGTCGAGACGTAGTCCGCCGTGCGGCGCGCACGCTTGTCGTCAAGCGAGGAGAGGAGGAAAGCCTCGTCGGTGACCAACAGCCCCATCTGCGGCCCCAGCTGTTCGCGTAGGTGCAGCAGCCAGGCGTGTCGGCCGCGTTCGATGGCGTCGGCGCGGACGGCTGCGGCGGCGGTGTCGGCGCCGTCGTCCGCCGCGGGCGCCCATGCGGCCAGCGCCTGCCAGTCCAGGATCGGCAGGCCATTGCCCTGTTGCAGATGCTCGACGAGCGGAAACTCGCCGCCCTGGGGCGACGTCAGCGCGGTCGGCGGCGGCTCGTACTCGCCGCTCCGGTCACGCGGCGACCCGCCCTCGGCGACGCTTTCGGCGGTCGCGCGCGACGGCATGTTCCCCAAGGCCATGAATGCGCCGAAGTACGGCACCAGCCAGATCGACGCGATGAGCAGTCGCTGGGGCAGATGGACCAGCTTGCCGATCGTCAGCACGCGCCGGGTGGCGAAGAGATTGAGCGCGAGCCACAGGCCCGCCAGGGTGGCGATCTCGAACATGTCCGGGATTCTCAGCCCGCCGCCCCGGGCACCGACTCGTAATGCGACACCACCGGAAACGGGTCGTAAAAGTGGTGCAGCAGCGCCCGCCAGTCCTCGTACTGCGGCGACTTGCGGAAGCCGACCTCGTGGTCCTCGAGCGTGCGCCAGCGGACCAGCAGCAGGTACTCGCCGGGCCGCTCCACGCAGCGCTGGAGCTCGTGGCCCAGGTAGCCGGGCATGGACGCGATGATGGCCTGCGCCTGCAGGAACGCGGCTTCGAACCGGGACTCGTAGCCGGCGCGGATCGGGAGCGGGGCGACTTCAAGGATCATGGGGACCTCCGGGGCCGCATTCTCGCCAGACATTGATGAATCTGTGCGACGACCGCCGCGCCTTCGCCGATCGCGCCGCCGACCCGCTTCACCGACCCGGAGCGCACGTCCCCGACCGCGAACACGCCGGGGACGCTGGACTCCAGCGGCGCGGGACCGCTGTCGATCTGCCACTCCAGGTCAGCGGCCAGCGTCGGGTCCGCCCGTCGCTGCGCACGCCGCACGTCGGTGCCCGTCAGCACGAAGCCCTTGTCATCGGACAGCACCGGGCAGCCCGCGAGCCAGTCCGTCTCCGGCTCGGCGCCGACGAAGAGGAAGACGTTGCGCGTGTCGCGGCGCGATTCGGTGCCGGTGCGGCCGCAGCGCCAGGTCACCGCCTCCAGGCCGCGCAGCGGGTCGCCGTGCAGTTCGGTGATTTCCGTGAACGGGCGCAGCTCGATGTTGGACGTCGCCTCGAGGCGGTCGATCAGGTAGCGCGACATGCTGTCGGCGAGACCCGGCCCCCGCACCAGCACATGCACGCGCGAGGCGTGCTCGGACAAGAACACCGCCGCCTGTCCGGCCGAGTTGCCGCCGCCCACCAGCACCACCTCGGTGTCCACGCACAGCGGCGCCTCCAGCGCCGAGGCCCAGTACCAGATGCCGCGGCCTTCGAAATCGTTCAGGCGCGGCACCGCCAGGCGGCGGTAGCGCGCGCCGCTGGCGATGACGGCCGTGCGCGCGCGCAGCGTGCGTCCGTCGGTCAGGGCGATGAGGAGCTCGCCCTCCGGCCCTTCGCGCGCGCAATCCAGCGACCGCACCTCGGTGGGGATCAGCAGTTCGGCGCCGAACTTCTCGGCCTGCACGCAGGCGCGGCCGGTCAGCGCCCCGCCGGAGATGCCGGTCGGGAAGCCGAGGTAGTTCTCGATCCGCGCGCTGTTGCCGGCCTGGCCGCCGTAGGCACGGCGGTCCAGCACGACCACCTTGAGGCCCTCCGACGCCGCGTACACCGCCGTCGCCAACCCGGCCGGGCCCGCGCCGGCGATGGCGACGTCGAAAAGCTCCTCGCGCGGCTTCTCGTCCACCATGCCGATGCAGCGCGCCAGCGTGGCCTCGGGCGGATTCACCAGCACCGCGCCGTCGGGGCAGACGGCCACCACGTCGCCGGGTGCGGCGCCGTATTCCTCGATCAGCGCGGCCGCCGCCGCGTCCTGGGTCACGTCGACGACGCGGTACGGCTCCCCGTTGCTGTGCAGGAAGCTCTGCAGGCGCAGCAGCGCGGCGGCGTTGGGCCGGCCGATCAGCACCGGTCCGCTCGCGCCCGATTCGATCAGCCCCACGCGGCGCAGGATCATCGCCCGCACCAGGCGTTCGCCCAGGTCGGCTTCCGCGATGATCAGCGCGCGCAGCTGGCTGGGCGGGAGCAGCAGCGTCTCGACCGTGTCCACCGCGACCGCGTCCACCAGCGAGGGCTTGCCCGACATCGCCGCCAGCTCGCCCGAGAAGTTGCCGCGCGTGTGCTGGATCAGCGGCGTGGTGTTGCCCATGCCGTCGCGGTGGCACACCTCCACCGTGCCGCCGAGGATCAGGTAGAGCCCCGGCCCCGGCTTGCCCGCGCTGAGCAGCGTCTGCCCGGGCTGGAAGGTCTGCGGCGTGCCGAAGCGCTGCATGCGCATCATGTCGCAGGCGCTCAGCCGCGGGTACATCTGATGGCGCCGGGTTTCCAGCGAGTGGTGGGAGGCTTCTGCGTTCATGGCGTGTCCCCTGCGTCGGTGCGCGGGTTGGTTGCGGTACCGCCCGTGGCGGACTTACATTGGGCCGGGAGTCTTGAGAGGCGCGCGACCATGTCCCATCTTGGACCGACCTTCATCCAGATCGTCCACGAGGAAGCCCTGACCTGCGCGGGATGCGCGGCGGTGCTGGGCGACCGGACCGACTTCGCGGCGGCGATCTGCAGCCTGTCGCACGCGGTGCGCATCGTGTCCGGCGAGTCGCCCGAGCGCTGCGACGTCCTCATCGCCGACTACACCAGCGCGCTGGCGCTGGCCCTGACCGCGCGGCAGGTGGCGCGGCGCCACGGCGCCCACGCGCCGGGTCGATGTCCGCGCATCCTGGTGCTGACGGCGATGGACCGGGAGTGGGACGTCCGCGCCGCGATGGAGGCGGGCGTGCACGGCTACCTGCTGCAGCGATGCCGGCCCGAGCAGCTGGCCGAGGCAGTGGACGCGGTGATGCTGGGCGTGCGGTTCGTGTCGGTGGAACTGGCATCCAAGCTCGCGCACAGCCTGACGCAGGACCGGCTCACCAAGCGCGAGATGGACGTGCTGGTGGCGATGTCCACGGGCGCGTCGAACAAGGACATCTCGCAACGCCTGGGCATCACCGACGCCACCGTCAAGACGCATGTGCGCGCGATCCTCAGCAAGGTGGGCGCTGGCGCGCGCACCGAGGCCGTCGCGATCGCCGCGCGCAGCGGATTGACCGCGCGGCCGTCGCCTGGCGACGGACTGCTGCGCCTTCACCGGCACCTGCGTGCCCAGCCACACTTGGGAGGAGGCCGGGCACCGGGCGCGTGCGGGGAAGGGCTCGTCACGTCGCCGTCACCTCACGGGAGGATGATGGGAGCTTCTGAAATTCCGCCCCTGCCGACATGAGCTCAGCCACCGACCGCGACGATCTCGTCGAACGCATCCGCCGCGACCTGCAGGACGGCTACGACGAGGAGCTGGAGCTGGAGCTGGAGGACCGCCACGTCGACGAGGCGCTGCGCGCGCTCGACGAGAGCGATTCCGGCCAGGCGCACGGCGAGCGCATCGCCTACTTCAAGCACCTGTTCCGCCTGCAGCGCGAGCTGGTGAAGCTGCAGGACTGGGTGCACCACACGAAGCAGAAGGTCGTGATCCTGTTCGAAGGGCGCGACGCCGCGGGCAAGGGCGGGGCAATCAAGCGCATCACGCAGCGGCTCAATCCGCGCGTCTGCCGCGTGGTGGCGCTGCCCGCGCCCAACGACCGCGAGCGCACGCAGTGGTACTTCCAGCGCTACGTCCCGCACCTGCCGGCGGCCGGCGAGATCGTGCTCTTCGACCGCAGCTGGTACAACCGCGCCGGCGTGGAGCGCGTGATGGGCTTCTGCGAGGAGGACGACGTCGAGGAGTTCTTCCGCTCGGTGCCCGAGTTCGAGCGCATGCTGGTGCGTTCCGGCATCACGCTGATCAAGTACTGGTTCTCCATCAGCGACGAGGAACAGCACCTGCGCTTCCTGGGCCGCATCCACGATCCGCTCAAGCAGTGGAAGCTGTCGCCCATGGACCTGGAGTCTCGCCGGCGCTGGGAGGACTACACCCGCGCCAAGGAAGTGATGCTGGACCGCACGCACATCCCCGAGGCGCCGTGGTGGGTCGTCGCCGCCGACGACAAGAAGCGCGCGCGGCTGAACTGCATCCAGCATCTGCTGGACCAGTTCCCGTACCACGAGGTCGAGCGCCAGGAGATCCGTCTGCCGGGTCGCGAACGCCACGAGGACTACCAGCGCCACCCGGTGCCGGAGTCGATGTTCGTGCCTGCGAAGTACTGAGCAAGCCGGGCTCAGCAGCGCTCGGCGAGCGCCACCGCATCAGGACCGGCGACGCGCCGGAGTGGGCGGAGAAGTTCGAGCCGGGCCCGTAGCCGGGCTCGACCAGGCTGGTTCCCCAATGCTCCGCGCGCAGGCGGGGGGAATCACCGCCTGGCAAATCGCCATCGTTCCGAAGGTGTTGGTCTCGCGAGGCCGTCGCTGAAGCCGGCGGCGATGGCACCGAGGCCGGCGATGAGCGCGGCGTTCCAGAGCGCCGCGCCGAGGGAGGCATAACGCGCGCCGGCCAGCTGGGTCTTGAGCAGCCGTGGGATGACGAAGAGCGCGATGCCGAGTTTGGCCATCGGCGCCCAGCCGTAGGCGACGGCGTTGCTCGCCGCAGTCCTCGTTGACGGGCGGATGATCGCGCCGTCCAGACGGTTCGGGAGGAGGGATTACGTCACGTCGTCGGGCATCAGCTCAGACGCATGTTGGATTGGTTCTCGTCGACCAGGCGGCGATACACGCGGAAGTGGGCGGCGGAGGCGCGCGGCTCGCCGAGCTGCTCACACAACGAGCCCAGGCGGTAGTGCGCTTCGGCCAGGGCCGGGTTGAGGTCGAGCGCCTGCTCGAAGGCGGCGATGGCCAGGGGGAGGCGTCCAGCGCTCTCCTGGACCTTGCCGGCGAAGAAGTACAGCGAGGCGATGTCGCTGCACCAGCCGACGGCCTGGTCGATCAGCTCCAGTGCGTCGTCGTGACGGCCCTGGCGGCTGAGCAGCGAGGTCAGCTGCGAGAAGGCCTCGATGTGGCACGGGTCGTTGGCGATGGCCTGACGGTAGCCCGCTTCGGCCGCGGCCTCGTCGGTGGTTTCGGTCAGCGCGGCCAGCACCACCAGGGCGTCCAGTGCGGCATTGCTCAGACCGCGCGCCGAGCTGTGCAGCTCGACGTCCTCCACGCGTTGGGCGGGACGCGAAGAGGCGATACGGAGGAGGATGTCGGCGGCGGAGATCGGCGGGTTGGTGGTCATGGCAGTTCTCGGATGGATTGCCGTGAATGGTGCCGAGGGTCGGGACTTGCCTCTGCCGGAGAGCGGTGGGAGTGCGTGTAGGACAAGAGGAAGCCTCCGGGCGGAGATCGCCGACCCCACCGCCGACCCCACCGCCGATACCGCGCCAATACCGCGCCGATACCCCACGTTCTCACTTGAGCGTGACGAGCTCTTCCGCGATGGTCGGATGCAGGGCGACGGTGCTCCGGAAGTCGCTCCACGTCGCGTTCGCCTTCAGGGCGACGGCGATGAACTGGATCATCTCCGCGACGCCGTCGCCGAGCAGGTGCACACCCACCACGCGGTCGGTCGCGTCATCGACCAGCACCTTGAAGAAGACCTGATCGCGCGAGCCGGCGAAGGCCTGCGCCATCGAGCGGAAGCGGGTCTTCAGCACGCGCAGGCGAGGGTAGTGCGTTCGCGCTTGCCGCTCGGTCATGCCCACGACGCCGATCTCGGGCGTGGTGAAGACGGCGGTCGGGACCAGCGCGTAGTCGATCTCCGGCGATTCGATGCCGCCGAAGTGCCGGTCCGAGAACGCCTGGCCCTCGCGGATGGCCACCGGCGTCAGGTTCAGGCGGTCGGTGACGTCGCCGATGGCGAAGATCGAGGCGACCTTGGTGCGACCGCCGGGGCCGACGACGATGGCGCCCTTGTCGTTGACGGCGATGCCGGCCGCGTCGAGCCCGAGTCCGTCGATGTTCGGGCGACGGCCGGTGCTGAGCAGGACGGCATCGACCTCGAAGGAGCGGCCGCCGGTCGTTGTGACGCGCAAGGCCGTGCCTGCCCGTTGCAGTTGTTCGATGCGGTCATCGAAGACCAGATCGACGCGGCGCAGGGACAGGTGCTCGCGCAGCGTGTCGGCGATCTCGTCGTCGAAGCCGCGGAGCAAGGCCGGGCCGCGCACGAGCTGGGTCACCTGACTGCCCAGGCCGGCGAAGACGCCCGCGAACTCGACGGCGATGTAGCCGCCGCCGACGATGAGGAGGCGGCGCGGCTGCTCCGTCAGATGGAAGAGCTCGTCGGACGTGATCGCCAGCTCGACGCCGGGGAAGTCGGGGCGGGCGGGCGCCGCACCGGTGGCGATGAGGATGCGCCCGGCCGTCACGATCTGGCCGCTGCTGCGCAGGCGCACGGTGTGGGCGTCCAGCAGCGCGGCGTGTTCCGGGAAGGTCTGAACGCCCGAGCCCTGGAGGTTGCGCTCATAGACGCTCTCCAGGCGGCTGATCTCGGTGTCCTTGTGATTGATCAACGCGTTCCAGTCGAAGCTCGCCGCCGGCGCGTCCCAGCCGAAGGCTTCGGCGGACCGGATCGCATCGGGGATGCGGCTCGCGTAGACCATCAGCTTCTTGGGCACGCAACCGCGGTTGACGCAGGTGCCGCCGAAGTTGGCGCCCTCGGCGATGCCGACGCGTGCGCCATGGTGGGCCGCGACCCGGGCGGCGCGGGCGCCGCCGGAACCCGCGCCGATCACGAAAAGATCAAAGTCGAACTGCTGCATACGTCCATGGCCCGGCGGTTGATCCGGGCACGTCTATCGATATGACAGCGTAACGGCGTGCGCTCCGAACATCTACAGGGAGCGGGGGAACAGGCCATTGTCCCGGCCGGAACAATGCTTCGCCAAGATGGCGGCGAAGGACATCTGGTCCCGATTGCGCATACACCGTGTTCTTCGCCATAGGCCGATTGAGATCCGGCGCGCCGGCGTCACTGGATGACTGTCCCTCACGGGCAGTCTCCGCGGCTCAGATCGCCTTCTTGGTCTGCTCCGCGTTCGTCGTGGAGCGAGAGCCCTTCAGGAACTCTTCGACGTCGCTGGCATTCGCGCCCACGTGCTTGACCGCATCCCGGATCTGGTCGGGCGAGACGGCGAGCTTCCTCGCCCAGGTCTGGACCTGGTTGTCGTCGGCGATGTCGATGCTGGAAGCGGCGGGGCCGCCGGCGGGTGCTGCAAAGCTGGCTTCTTCTGACATGAGGAACTCCTTGGGAAAGGCAGGGCGCTTGTTCGGGGACTCCCGTTGCGTTGCACAAGGGGAGGCAAGGCGCTCGCCTGGACGTTCCTCGCGTGCCCGCTCAGCCAGCCCCTCCGCTCAACTCAAATGCACGCTCAATGGCGGCAGCATCGACCCACCGTTCTCGTTCACGAGCCGCTGGTCATGCAGGTAGTCCTGCGTCACCTCGACCACCCAGTCGCGCTCGAACTTCTTTCCCAGGTTCAGGACGAGTTGGTCGAAGGTGAGCGCCTCCAAGGCGTTGCTGTCCAGATGAACGGGCCCGCCGGTGCCTTCCTGGACGAGATCGCAGAGCGCCGCCGCGGTGTCGGACATGAACGAGCACGCCGGCCGCCAGGCGGAACTCGCGCGTATGCGCCCATCCCGGGCGTGCTGCTCATCCAGGTGGCGGAGCATGTTGTTGCCGACCGCATCCGCCGCGATCTGCCACCCGATGCGGGCCACCGTCGCCGACGGATCGGCCGTCAGCACTGCGTCCTCGCATCGGATCTTGTACTGCCCGTAGTCGTCCCTGGCGGTCCGCGGGTCGTCCGGCCGATGAGGTCCGACCGACGACGCGTCGAAGACCATCGCGGTGCTCACGAAGACCATGGCCGCGCCATGTCGTCTGGCGAAGTCCGCCAACTGCCCTGCCCAGCACTCCGACCCCATCGCCAGATGGACGATCGCATCCGGCGCCTCGGCGCGCAGGAAGGCGAGGGCGGCGGCGTCATTGGCCGGGTCGATCGCCCTGCGGTCCCAGCCCACGACGTCCCAGTCTCGCGTTTGCGCTTCGCGGTGGACCCAAGGCGCCACGGTGCCGTTCAGTCCGGTGATGAGGAGCTTCATGTGCGGTGACCATCGTTGACTGTTGACACCCCCGACTCTGCCACGTCACTTGCGCGTCGCTCGCAGCCCGCCCCCGCCGGTTCAGGACGCCAGCGCCATCCCCCGCATCGCGGCGGGGGAGAGGTACGGGTCTTCCGTGTACTGCAGGCGCATCTGCTCCAGCAGGGCGCGAGCGACGGTTCCCCCTTCATTGGCCTCGATGGCCAACTGGGCGGCCCGGTCGTCGACGAGGAGCTGCATGCGCCAGCGGTCGAACAGCCGGAGCGCGATGGGCTCGTCCAGCAGGAGCCGCAGGCCGACGTGCCGGTCGTCCTGCTTGATGCGGGCCAGGGTGCGCTCCACGTCCGCGACCGGCCCTTCCAGGACCTGCGCGAACACCCCCGGCCCGATGGCGAGAGCCCCGGTGAGGTCGAGCCGCCGGTTGTTGATCTGCGCGACGGCCACGATGTGCGTCAGTTCCCGATCGGTGACGCCTTCGGTGATCGAGGAGACGTACAGGATTCGGCGGAGCATTCAGACCTCATGTGTTGACCGCGAAGGATAAGGGCGTGGCCAGTCGCCGCTGGCCGTCAGAGCTCGGCGATCTTGAGCGTCGAGCGCGTCGGCGGAGTCGGCGCATCCGCGATCACGACTAGCGCCTGCACCAGGCGGTCCAGGTCGTGGATCTTGTCGTAGTAGCCGTCGATGCCCGCCGCGAGACACAGCGGCCCCAACACGCTCTCGTCCCCGCAGGTGACGGCATATGCCGTGCCTTGGAATCCGATGGCCCGCAGCCGCTCGATCGCCGAGAACCCGTTGCCGGTGGGCAGGGTCAGGTCGGTGAGGATGACGTCCGGCCTGCAGAGACCCGCGGCCATGACGGCCTGGTCTTCATGCTCCGCCTCTCCCACGACGGCAGCACCCGGCACGCGGCTCAGGTGCTCGTGGAGCCGCTGCCGGAACGAGGAAGAAGCGTCGATCAGCAGAATTCGCATTTTCTTGGTCAGCGGCCGCCTGCCCTTCCGGCCGCACAAGCAAAAAAAGTAGCCCGATCCGCTTGCGCGGTCGGGCGTCATCGACCGGGGTCGACCCCGTTCAGGGAGGAAAACGGGGACGTGGACACCGCTCATCACGGCGTATCAACGTGAAATGAATTTTGCATTTTTATCATTTGTTCGGATGCCGGTAAATCCATCAAACGCCTGTCGGGAAATGACTTACAAACCGGGTCCCGTCGCCCATCCGCAGCGTCATGTCCGTTCTCTCCGGTAGATGCCTTTCGCAGATCCTCCCGTTCTCTTCGCTGCACGCAGGCCTGATGGCCGTCCTCCTGTGTGGCTGGCTCGGCACCGCCGGCGCAGCGACGCTTCGCGGCGAAGTCGTCGGTCTCGCTGACGGCGACACGCTGACCGTGCTCGACAACGATCGCCAGCAGCACCGCGTGCGCCTGGTGGGCATCGATGCGCCGGAGAAGCGCCAGGCCTTCGGGGAGCGGTCGCGCCAGCATCTCTCGGCGCTGGTGTTCCGGCAGGAGGTGGCGGTGGATTGGAAGAAGAGAGACCGCTATGGCCGCATCCTCGGCGTGGTCCGCGTGCGTTCGGTCGATGTCGGCCAGGCTCAGTTGAGAGCGGGGCTGGCCTGGCACTACAAGGCCTACGCGCGGGAGCAGCCGGTCGAGCAGCGCGCCCTGTATTCGGACGTGGAGCTCGATGCCCGACGTGCGCGGCGCGGACTGTGGAGCGAGGCTGCTCCGACGCCGCCGTGGGAGTTCAGACGCAGCAAGGGGAGCGGCGCCAGAACGCCCGCGGAACATCAGGCGTCCCGTTGATGTGCCGTGGCTTGCCCACGCACGGTGCAGTGATGATGCCGCGAGACTCGCTACAGGGAGTGAACTGACAGGGGGATCGTCGCGAGCAAGCACCGGACCTCTTCATCCGTCGTCTGCTCGAACCGCTCATACCACTGCCCGACCGAGCGGAATCGCTCCGGCGTGCGCGCGCAGAGGACCTCGTCGGCATCCTGCGAGATCAGGTGGCAGGTTTCCCTGGAGGACACGGGCACCGCGACGATGATGCGCGCCGGTCGCATCTCGCGCAGGGCCTGGGCGCCGGCGCGCATCGACGCGCCCGTGGCCATGCCGTCGTCCACCAGGATCACCTGGCGGCCCGCGATGGGCGGCATCGGCCGGTCGCCGCGATAGAGCTTCTCACGACGGTGCAGTTCGCGCGTCTCCGCGCGGGTCACGAGGTCGACCGCCGAATAGCTGATCGCCAGCTGCTGCAGCACCTGCGTGTTGAGCACCCGCACATCGCCCGAGGCGATCGCGCCCATCGCGTATTCGGGCTGGCCGGGCAGTCCGAGCTTGCGCACGACCAGGATGTCCAGCGGCGCATCCAGGACGCGGGCGATTTCCGCCGCGACGGGCACGCCGCCGCGCGGCAGCGCCAGCACCGTGACGTCGTCGCGATGTGCGTAGGCCTTCAGCCGATCGGCCAGTTGCCGGCCCGCATCGCGCCTGTCCGCGAAACGCCTGTCGGCGCGTTCGGCAGGTTCAGCAACCATCAGCGAACGGGAGGCGGGCGACGTGTCCATGCCCGCAGCGGAGCAAGCCGGATGCCCGCTTCCAGTGCGCGCGCCGCGCCGCGACAGGCGCGTGATTTGCCGAAGAGTCGATTCCATCGGATCCGTCGTCGAGGTTGCCATGCCCAGCAGAACCAGCGCCACGTCTTCCCGGAGCGCCCGCAAGGCGGCGCCGCGTACCGGCTCCGCCAGTCCGGCGGCCGCCAGCCGCCGGCGAGCGTCCAACGCCGATCGCGCATCGCCCGGCAGATCGTCGACGAAGGAGCGCGCCAAATCAGGCGACGCGGCGTCGACGCGCGGCGACAGCGACGACGCCCCGGCGGCCCGCCGCGCCATCTGGAAAGGCGCGATCAGCTTCGGCCTGCTGCACGTGCCGGTCTCGCTGTATCCGGCCTCGCGCGACCAACGCGTCGATTTCGACTGGCTCGACAAGCGGACCATGGACCCGGTCGGCTACAAGCGCATCAACAAGCGCACCGGCAAGGACATCGACAAGACGCAGATCGTCAAGGGCGTGAAGCAGGAGAACGGCGACTATGTGCTGGTCTCCGACGACGAGATCCGCAAGGCCTATCCCACGACCACGCAGACCATCGAGATCGAGACCTTCGTCCCCGCCACGCAGGTGTCCTTCGTCTATCTGGAGAAGCCGTACTACCTGGAGCCGATCGGCAAGTCCGGCAAGGTCTACGCGCTGTTGCGCGAGGCGATGGCCGACGCCGGCCTGATCGCGATCGCGCGGCTCGTGATCCACAGCAAGGAGCACCTGGCCGCGCTGCTGCCCGCCGGGCCGGCGCTGATGATCGGGATGCTGCGCTGGGCCAACGAGATCCGGCCGTGCGACGACCTGAACCTGCCCGCCGAGGGCAAGTCCGCGCACGGCTTCAAGGCGGCGGAACTGCAGATGGCCCGCCAGCTGATCGACGAGATGAGCAACGACTGGCATCCCGAGGACTACCACGACGAGTTCACCGCCGCGATCCGCGGCCTGATCGCGCGCAAGGTCGACGAGGGCGAGACAGAGACGGTCACGCCGCTCGAAGCGGCGCCCGAGGACGCGGGCGAGGGCGGCAATGTCGTCGACCTCACCGAGCTGCTGCGACGCAGCCTCGGCGGCAAGTCGAAGAAGAAGGCGGCCTGAGCGTCGCGGCAACGCCGGGAGTGTCCGATGCCGACTGCACCGCGCCAGGATCCGCTGTCCCGCTACCGTGAGAAGCGGAACTTCCGCATCACACCCGAGCCGGGCGACACGCGAAGGACGGGCGCGGCGAGGAAGTCCCCGCGGGCGCTGTCCTTCGTCGTCCAGAAGCACTGGGCCAGCCACCTGCATTACGACTTCCGCCTCGAACTCGACGGCGTGCTGATGAGCTGGGCCGTTCCCAAGGGCCCGTCCTACGACACGAAGGAGCGCCGCATGGCGATCCATGTGGAGGACCACCCGTTGTCCTACGGCGGCTTCGAGGGCACCATCCCGCCGAAGCAGTACGGCGCCGGCGAGGTGATCGTCTGGGACAACGGCACCTGGACGCCGGAGGGCGATCCGCACGAAGGCCTGCGCGACGGCAAGCTGGTGTTCCGGCTGCACGGGCAGAAACTCGCCGGACTGTGGCAGCTGATCCGCACCTCGCGCGACGCGTCCAGGCGCGACCAGTGGCTGTTGATCAAGAAGCACGACGGCCGGGAACGCCCGCACGCGGAGTACGACGTCACCGTCGAACTGCCCGACAGCGTGATCCAGCGTCCGCTCGGACTGGCGCAGGAGCGCAATGAGAAGCACGCGAAAGACGGGAAGAACGACAGGGACGGGAAGAACGGCAAGCCCGGGACGAGCGGCGAGGGCGGAGAGACGGCGCCGGATCTGAGCCGCGCGAAGAAGGCTCGCCTGCCTGCCGAACTCTCGCCGCAACTCGCCACGCTGGTCGGCGCGACCCCGGCCGGCGACTGGATCGCCGAGGCGAAATTCGACGGTTACCGGCTGATGGCCCGCGTCGACCAGGGCAAGGTGCGCCTGGTCACGCGCGGGGGCAACGACTGGACGTCGCGGCTGCCGGCGCTGGCGGAGGCGATCGCGGCGCTCGACATCGACAACGGCTGGCTGGACGGGGAGATCGTCGTGCTGCGCGAGGACGGTTCGCCGGATTTCAACCTGCTGCAGAACGCGATCGGCCATCCGAAGCGCACGCGGCACGAGGACATCGTCTACTTCCTGTTCGACCTCCCGTTCCTCAACGGCCACGACCTGCGCGAGGTGCCGCTGATCGACCGGCGCGCCGTGCTGCGCGCGCTGATGGTGGCCCAGGAGGACGAGCGCCTGCGCTTCAGCGAGGACTTCGCGGTTCCGCCGGAGGAGATGCTCGCCGCTGCCTGCCAGATGCGGCTCGAAGGCCTGATCCTGAAGCGACCCGACAGCGGCTATGTCTCCGCCCGCAGCGATGCCTGGGTGAAGCTGAAGTGCCAGCAGCGGCAGGAGTTCGTCGTGGTCGGGTTCACGGACCGTTCGGACGGCGCCAAGGCGCTGGGCAGCGTGCTGCTCGGCTATTACGAGGACGGCGAGTTGCGCTACGCCGGGCGCGTGGGCACCGGCTGGTCGCTGAAGCAGGCCGGCGAGATGCACAGGCGCCTGTGCGCGATCGAGGTCAAGACGCCGCACTTCGATGACGCGACCATCGCGCGCAGCCATTGGGCGCGTATCGGCGGTCGCACCGGCGGCACCGCGCGATGGGTGAAGCCCAGGCTCGTCGTCGAGGTCGCCTTCGCCGAATGGACGCCCGACGGCCATGTGCGCCACGCGTCGTTCCAGGGCGAGCGGGAGGACAAGGCGCCCAAGGACATCGGACGTGAATCGGCCAAGCCCGCGGAGGAACTCAAGGTGACCAAGCCTGGGCCATCGCAGTCATCGACGCCATCGAAGCCATCGAAGCCGTCAAAGCCGTCAAAGCCGTCGAAGCCGTCGAAGCCGGCGGAATCATCGACGCCGGCCACGTCCGGGCAGCTTCGCATCACGCATCCCGAGCGCGTCATCGATCCGTCCTCGGGTCATACGAAGATGGACCTGGTCCGCTACTACGAAAGCGTGTCGGCGTGGATGCAGCCCCATCTCGGCCGACGGCCGGTGGCGATCGTGCGTGCGCCCGACGGCATCGAGGGACAGCTGTTCTTCCAGAAGCATGTCGACGGCGATGCGCTCATCGTGCTTCCCGATCCTGCCGCGCTGATGCAGCTGACGCAGATGAACGCCATCGAGTTCCACACCTGGAACGCGCAGGACGACAAGCTCGATCGGGCGGACCGGTTCATCATCGACCTGGACCCGGGCGAAGGGGTTGCGTTCAAGGCGGTCGCGGAAGCGGCCGGCATCACGCGCGCGCTGCTCAAGGAACTCGGCCTGCAGGCTTGGCTGAAGACCAGCGGCGGCAAGGGGCTGCACGTCGTGGTCCCGCTGGCGCGGCGGCACGATCACGCGACGACGAAAGCCTTCAGCCAAGCCCTCGTACAGCATCTGGCCGACACCTTTCCGAAGAAGTTCTCGGCCAGGAGCGGGCCGAAGAACCGTGTCGGCAAGATCTTTCCGGACTATCTCCGCAACGGGGAAGGGCAGACGACCGCCTGCGCCTTCTCCGTGCGCGCGCGGCCCGGGCTGGGCGTGTCGATGCCGATCGACTGGGACGAGCTCGTCGACGTGAAGCGCGGCGACCAATGGACCCTGGCCAATGCGCGCGACCGGCTCAGCTTTCAGAAGACCGATCCTTGGCGCGACTATTGGAAGAGCCGCCAGACCTTGACGAAGGGCATGAAGCTGCTCGGGATGTGATCCGGGCGGAGGGGCTGAGGGGCTGAGGGGCGCGCGCCGCGGCCTCAGTCGGAGGCGGGGATCGTCGCCATCACCGGCAGGCGCAGCTCGAATCGCGCGCCGCAGCCGGCGCCGTCGCTGTGCACCGACACGCTGCCGCCATGCATGCCGATCAGCTGCCGGACCAGCGACAGCCCGATGCCCAGGCCGCCCTGGGAACGGTCCAGCGTGCGGTCGCCCTGGACGAAGAGGTCGAACATCGTGGCCTGCAGCGCGGGCGGCACGCCGATGCCGTCGTCGCTGATCCGGATCAACGCGGTGCCGGGGCCGCCCGCGAGCGCAGGCTCCTCGCTCATCGTCAGATCGATGCGGCCTTCCGGATCGGTGTACTTCGCCGCGTTGGTGAGCACGTTGGCCACGCATTGCACCAGCCGGGCGAGGTCGCCATGCACGCGCAAGGGCCGCGCGACGGTCGTTCCCGAAGTCACCGAAGTCACCGAAGTCACAGAGAAGTGGTGGCGGCGCTCCCGCATCAGCGGCTCCGCCGTCTCCACGGCCTGCGCGATCACCTCCGACAGCAGCACCGGCTTGAGCTGCAGTTCCACCCGGCCCTGCGTGATCCGCGAGACGTCCAGCAGGTCATCGACCAGGCGCGTCAGCGTCTCCACCTGCCGCCGGATGATGGCCACCATCTTCTGCGAGCGCTCATCCGGCAGCCCCAGGCGCGACAGCACGTCCCCCGCGCTGCGGATGGGCGCGATCGGGTTGCGCAGCTCGTGCGCCAGCATCGCCAGGAACTGGTCCTTCTGGCGGTCCGCGGCCTCCAGCCGCCGCCGGGCCTTCAGGTGCGCGGAGATCTCCCGGTAGTAGCACACCACGCCCATCGATCCGTCGGCCAGCGGGATCCGGCTGATCTGCCACTCGTAGGCCTCGGTGACGCCGAGGTCGCTGCGCTCCTGGATGAACTCCGGCGTGTGATACGGCTCGCCGGTTTCCAGCGTGCGCAGGAACAGCGACACGACCTGGTCCGACAGCGGATGGCCCCATTGACGCTCCACCAGCGCATCAAAGCGCGCCCCGATCAGGTCCGGCGCATGTCCGAAGGTGGCGCGGGCGGTCGGATTGGCCTCGCGCACGCGCAGGACGCCGTCGTCCAGCGCGACCAGGAACAGCCCCATCGGCGCCGCGTTGAGCAGGGTCTCGAACTGCTCGGTCCTCACCCGGGACGCCGCCTCTGCGGACTGCCGCATGCGTCGCAGCTCCAGCAGCGCGCCCAGCCGCGCGAGCAGCTCGCGCGACGAGAAGGGCTTGATCATGTAGTCGTCCGCGCCGGCGTCCAGGCCCTCGATGCGGGCTTCCTCGCCGGCGCGCGCGGAGAGCAGCACCACCGGCACGCCGCCGAGGCGCGCGTCCGCGCGGATCGCCGACAGCAGCGCCAAGCCGTCCAGACGCGGCATCATCACGTCGCTCAGCAGCAAATCCGGCGGCACGCGCCGCGCCGCTTCCAGCGCCTGCAAGCCGTCCCCCGCCAGCTCCACCGCGTAGTACGGCGACAGCAGGTCGCGCAGATAGGCGCGCATGTCCGCGTTGTCGTCGGCGACCACGATCCGCGCGCCGAAGGTCGCGGCGAAGCGCTGGTCCGCCGCGGGCCACCCGGCGGCGGCAAGACGGCCGGACTCATCGACGCGCGCCGTTCCGGATCCGTGCGCGTGCGCCGGATCTTGCGCCGGCTCTGGCGCGGGCAGCCACCCCAACGCCTCGTCCACATAGGCCCGGGCGGCGGTCGTGCTCGCGGTCCGCTCGATCCGTTCGATCCGCTCGCGCGGCAGGTGCTCGCGTCCCAGCGGCAGCACGACGCGGAACACCGCACCCTGGCCGTGGACGCTGGACGCCTCGATGCGACCGCCGTGCAACAGCACCAGTTCCTGCACCAGGGCCAGTCCGATGCCCGAGCCCTCGTGCGTCCGACCCTCCGCTCCGGCGACGCGGTGGAAGCGATCGAACACCTTGGGCAACTCGTCCGCCGGGATCCCGGCGCCCGTGTCGGCCACCTCGAGCACGGCCTGCGACTGCAACTGTGACTGCGACTGCAACTGTGACTGCGACTGCAACTGTGACTGCGACTGCGCCTGCGCCTGCGACAGATCCTGGCCGGCTTCGAGCCCGGCCTCACGCAGCCGCACCGTCACCTGCCCGCGCATCGTGAACTTGAACGCGTTGGACAGCAGGTTCAGGACGATTTTTTCCCACATCTCGCGGTCGACGTACGCGTGCGCGGACAACGGGGGGCAATCGACCTCGAAGGCCAGCCCGGCGCGCTCCATCGCGGAGCGGAAGGTGCTCGCGAGATCGCGCGTCAGCGCCGCCAGGTCGGTGGCTTCGTAACGTGCCTGCGCGCGACCGGCCTCGATGCGCGAAAAGTCCAGCAGCGTGTTCACCAGGCGCTGCAGCCGCGACGCATTGCGCAGCACCAGCGCCAGCCGGTCGCGGGCGGGACCGTCCAGGTGGGGCGCGGTCACCAGCTCTTCGAGCGGGCCCAGCATCAGCGTCAAGGGCGTGCGGAACTCGTGGCTGATGTTGGAGAAGAACGCCGTTTTCGCCCGATCCAACTCGGCGAGCGACTCCGCGCGGCGGCGCTCGGCCTCGTAGGTGGAGGCGTCGGCCAGCGCGGCCGACACCTGGCCGGCGACCAGGTTCAGGAAGTCGCGGTACTCCTCGTCCAGCGGGCGGCGCGGGCTGACGCCCAGGACCAGGACACCCGCCAGGTCCTTGCCGGCGCCCCGCAGCGGCAGCAGCACGGCGTGCCGGAGCGCCTCGGGCCAGCCGGGCAGCGTCAGCGAAAGGCCCAGCGCCGGCAGGTCCGGCAGGTCGCGCGCGGCGCCGCCCGCGGCCAGGTCCTGCAGGGGCCAACCGTCCGGCGGGTCGAGGAGGTCGAGTCGTTCGGGGAAGGACGCCGAGCCGTCGGGGAGGCTGAAGCAGATCCGGCGCGCGACCTGGCCGGCGACCTGTCCCCCGGGCTCGTTCAGGTAGACCGCGGCGAAGGGCAGGTCCAGCGGGGCGTCGGACACCACGCCGCAGACGCGCCGCGCGCAGTCGTGCGTGTCGCCGGCGCCGACGGTGCGCGCTGCCAGATCGCGCAGCACGCGCAGGCGGCGTTCGCCGACAACGCGGTCGGTGACCTCGGTGACGACGCACAGCATGCCGTCCACGCGCAGCGTGTCGTCGTAGACCGGGCTGTAGGAAAAGGTGTGATACGTCTCCTCGGAAAAGCCGCTGCGCTCCAGGAACAGCAGCAGGCCCTCGTCCCAGGTCGCCTCGCCGGTCGTCTGCACGTGGCGGATGCGGCTGTAGGCCGCGTCCCAGACCTCGGCCCAGACCCGTTCCGACCGCGCCCCGAGCGCCCACGCCCGCTTGATCCCCAGCGTCGGCAGGTAGGCGTCGTTGCAGAAGAAGATCATCTCCGGCCCCCACGCCAACCACATCGCGTAGCGCGAGTCCAGCATCATGCGCACGACCGTCTTCAACGAGACCGGCCAGCCGTCCGGCGGGCCCATCGGCGTGGCGGCCCAGTCGAGCGCGCGCAGGCGTTCCCCCACCTCGCCGCCGCCGTCCAGGAAGTGGCGCAACCGAGGCGCGGCGGCAGGGGCCGGAAGCGGCGCGCGGGCGAGCGGGCCGTCATGCGGCGGGGAAGGCGGCGAGGAATGCGGCGGGGAAGGCGGCCCGGCGGGGCCGGCGGGCGGAACGTGCATCGGCAGGATTTTCCGTCTGGGGGAAGGGTGGTCGGAGTCTAGGAGCGCGAAGCAAGCCGCGCACCCGCATCAGCCCTGGCTGTCCACCGACCTTCCCAGGTGGGCGGCGGGGGCGGTTCCGGCCTGGAAGGGGGAGGTACCCCAGAGGGGGGCGCCCGCTACACTGGCGGCTCTCCAGATTCCGAAAGCCGCCTTGAGTTCCAGCCTGCTGCTCATCCTCCTGCTGATCTGCGCCAGCGCGTTCTTCTCGATGGCGGAGCTCTCGCTGGCCGCGTCGCGTCGGCTGAAGCTGCGACAGCTGGCGGACGAAGGCGATCACCGCGCCGCGCAGGTGCTGAAGGTCCAGGAGCAACCGGGCTACTACTTCACCGTCGTGCAGATCGGCGTCAACACGCTGGCGATCCTGGCCGGCGTGGTCGGGGAGGGCGCGCTGACGCCGCATTTCGAGGCGCTGCTGCGACCGCTGATCGACGTGGACACGGCGCAGCGCGTGGCCTTCGCGCTGTCCTTCACCTGCGTCACCATCCTGTTCGTCGTGCTGGCCGATCTGCTGCCCAAGCGCTTGTCGATGAACGAGCCCGAGCGGGTGGCGATGGCGCTGATCCGGCCGATGCTCTTCCTCACCGTCGTGCTGCGGCCGATCGCGTGGGCGCTGAATCACGTCGCCGACGGGTTGTTGCGGCTGCTTGGCCGCCCGATGAGCCCGGACAACACCATCACCCACGACGACATCCTCGCCCTCGCCGCGGCGGGCCAGCGCGCCGGCGTGGTCTCGGCCGCCGACCAGCAGGTGATCGAGAACGTGTTCGAGCTCGACACCCGCACCGTCGAGTCCTCGATGACCTCGCGCGAACGCGTCGTCTACTTCTCGCTCGACGACGACGAGGCGCTGATCCGCACGCGGATCGCGGACTCGCCGCACTCGACCTACCTCGTCTGCGCCGGCGAGATCGACCAGGTCGTCGGTTACGTCGACGCGACCGACCTGTTCCAGCGCGTGCTGCGCGGCGAGGTCATCTCGCTGCGCGCCGAGCCCGCGCTGGTCAAGAAGGTGCTGATCGTCCCGGACCGGCTGACGCTGGCCGAGGTGCTGACGCAGTTCCGCCATGCGCACGAGGACTTCGCGGTCATCGTCAACGAGTACTCGCTGGTCGTCGGCGTGATCACGCTGAACGACGTGATGAGCACGGTGATGGGCTCCCTGGTCTCCACCGCCGAGGAGGAGCAGCAGATCATCCGCCGGGACGACGGCAGCTTCCTGGCCGACGGCATCACGCCCATTCCCGACGTGCAGCGCGCGCTGGGCGTGGACGACTTCCCGCACCAGGGCCAGTACGACACGCTGGCGGGTTTCCTGATGGTGATGCTGCGCCGCATTCCCAAGCGGACCGACGTCGTGGAATGGCACGGCTGGCGTTTCGAGGTCGTCGACGTCGACAGCCACCGCGTCGACCAGGTCATGATCGCGCGCGTGGGCGGTCCGCCGACGAAAGAGACGGACGCGTCGGCGTCAGCGGATCTGGCGGGCTGATCCGGGCGCCGGCCCGGCCGGTCGGGGGGCGCTCAACCTGGCGCTCACGGTGGCATTCAATGTGGCGTTCAATGTGGCGTAGTGCCGCAACACCTGCCGCGCATACGCGAGCCGCTTGGCCGGGTCGCGCGCGTTATAGGCGCCGAGCGCGTCCGCGGTCGTGCCCATCGAGCGGAAATTGCTGCCCAGGATCCAGGCCCCGACGAGGATGTTGACGCAGGGCACGCGCAGGTCGGATGCGTTGACGCCGTAGCGCGCCAGGATGGGCAGCCAGGAGGAGTTGATCTGCATCAGCCCGGTGTCCGTCGAGCCGTTGGCGTTGCGGTTGGATGCCGCCGGATCCAGGCCCGACTCCTGGCGGGCCACGGCCTTCAGGAGCAGCGGCGACACGCCGTAGCGCTCGCCGGCCAGCAGGAAGCAGCGGTCGAAACGGGTCATGTCGGGGCGATCGGCGGGCTCGGCGCGTGACGCGGGTCCGACCCGCGGCGGCGTCTGCGCAGGCGCCGCGAGTGCCGGCGCTTGCGGAACCTCCGCCCCGGCCAGCGCCAGCGCGAGGGTCCAGGCGGCGCGCGCGCGTGTCATAGCCCCCCCATCTCGGATTGAAGGCTGCTCTGCGCCTCCATGACGGTGGCCAGGAATCCGCCGAGCAGGAAGAGCAGCAGCATCGCCGCGGCCACCATCAGCAGCACGTTCAGTCGCGCGGCGGAGTCGGAGATGCCCAGCTGCAGCCGGTCGATCGAACCGACGCCGATCCGCACGAACGCGGCCACCGGGTCGCGCCGTTCGGCGGCGTCCTGGACGCGGTCCTCCATGGTCGGGTTGAGCACGCCGGTGGCGAAGGCGCGGCCGAACTGCGCCGACTCGCGTCCCGACAGCCGCGACAGGATCTGCCGCAGGTGCCAGCGCATCCAGGGCGCGCTGAAGCGGCCGGCACGTTCGAGCGACGCGCGCAGCGACACCCCCGCCCGCATCAGCGAGGACAGGGAGATCACCAGCATCGCCCCGGAGAAGTCGCGGTAGAGGCTGAACGGCGGATGCCGGTCGAGCCGGCGCCGCAGGCGGCCCTGCCAGCGCGGCAGGGACCACACGAACAGGCCGCCGGCGGCCAGCACCGCGGCGCCCAGGGTCAGGCCGTGGTGGCGGATGGTCCACGCGACCGCATACAGCGCGCGGCCCAGCGGCGGCCAGCGCGCCGGGTCGATCAGGTCGGCCAGCACCGGCACCGCGTGCAGCGAGAAGGCCACCAGGATCCCGGTCATCGCCCCCAGCAGCAGCAGCGGGTAGGCCACCGCCTTGCGCACCGCGCGGAACATGCCGTCGACCTTGTCGACCGTGCCGGAGAGGAAGTGCAGGCCCTGCGACAGGCGCTCGTCGCCGCCGCCCTGCAGCGCGTCGATCATGAGCAGTTCGGTCGGCGGCATGACGCCCTGCAGCGCCCGTGCCAGCGAGCCGCCCATCGCCGCGCGCAGCATGCGGCGGTAGAGCAGCTGGTCGCCGCGCGAGCGCCGCCGGGCGCGGGCCTCGAGCTTGCGCAGGATGGTGTACAGCGGGACGCGGTCCTCCAGCGCGGAGGCCAGGTCGTAGTAGAAGTCGCCGCGCCGGCGGCGGAGGCGGCGGACCGCCAGGCGCAGCAGCAGCCAGTCGAGCGGGTGGGTCATCGGAGCGGGCTCATGTCGTCGTCGGCGAGCGTCTGGGCCAGCAGCGCCGCGCTGCCGAAGGTCCGCTCGAAGTGATAAGGATCGACACGCCCCTGGGCGACGTCGTACAGCACATGCCCCCAGGCGTCCTTGCCGTCCATGTCGGGGTCGGTGAAGGGCGCCTTGCGGCGGCGACGCCAGTGACGGCGCGCCTCGGCGTCCCGGCCCTGCCGGAGCAGGTCCAGCAGACGCAGGTCCGGCACGATCACCTCGGCGCCGACCTTCACGCCGGCCGTGCCCTCATGGGTGTCGTCCGCGGGGCGGGCGGTTCCGGCGTCCGGGGCGATGCGCGCATCGGCGCCGTCGCGGGGCGTGGTCAGGGTGTCGGTGGGCATGCTGGTCCCGTAGTCGATCCCGGGGCGTCGGCAGTGCGTGCAGCCGTTCGCGCTGGCGCAGTAAATCCTGTCCGGATCGAGGCCGAATCCCGCCCGGAACACCTGCATCGCGTCGGCGCCCATGACGGCGGCGGCGGGCCGCTTGCAGTGGTCGCAATTGACCGGCATCAGCACCTGGTAGACCATCGCGGAGAGGAACTCCGGATCGCAGAGGTCCTCTCGGGCCAGGCCCAGCAGGCGCGAGGACAGCCGGCCCACGATGCCCAGCGCGGAAGTCGCATGGACCGTCGACAGGATCTTGTGACCGGTCTGGATCGCGGCCTGCGCCATCGACGCGGACAGGCCGTCGCGGATCTCGCCGAACAGGCCGACGTCGGGATCCATGCGCAGGAACGCCAGCATGGCGCCGTGGAACGGGTCCGCGCCGCCGGCCGCGCCCCGCTGGATGGAGAGGTGGCTGACGCCCGGCGTTTCGTACTCCACCGGGTCTTCGATGGTGAAGAGCTTGCGCGAGCCGTCGCGCGCCAGCATCGTCATCATCGCGTTGAGCGTGGTGGTCTTGCCCGAGCCGGTGACGCCGGCGACGAACACGCCGCCCCAGGCCGAGGCCAGCGCCTCGCGCAGCCGGTCGGCCTGCCAGGGGGTGAAACCCAGCGGTTCGAGCGCGGCGGGACGCGGCCGATGCCCGTCGCCGGCCCCGGCGCCGGCGCCGCCGGAAGCGCGCAGCAGGCGGATCACCACGTCCATGCCGCCCACCGCGGGATGGCTCTGGTAGCGCAAGGTCAGCCTGGCGCCGGGCAGGTCCAGCGGGATCATCGCGGCCTGCGGCACCGCGCCGTTGAAGGCGACCTCGGAGCGGGACCGTTCCTCGGCCAGCATGGTGTACGCCGCCGAGAGCCCGTCGACGGCGGTGCGCGCCGAATGCCGGCCGAGTTCGCGCATGCGGCCGTCCAGACGCACGCGGGCGAGCGCGATCGCGCCGCGCAGCTCGACGTGGAGATCGCTGGCCCCGGCGAGGCGGCAGCGTTGCACCAGGGCCCGGAACCACTCGAGCGGCGAGGATGCGGCCACCATGGCGTCGATGTCGCGGGCCGTCTCCGCGGCCTGGCGCTCGTCGGCGGTCGTTTCAAACGCCTCAGACGTTCCGGGGGGCTCGTCCAGGGAGGTCCCGAGCGCGGCGACCCGGTCGAGCAGGGCCGCGAACACTTCCGGCGCCGCGGTCAGGTGGCCGGCGTAGGTCAGCCCCCTGGATTTGCCGGCCTGCACGAGGCGATACCAGTCGGGCCGATGGACCTCGTCGGGGGCCGACACGACGAGGAAGCGGCCGCCGCCCAGCGCGAGCGCCGCCAGCCGGTCCTGCTTGCGACTCGCGACGGGCAGCAGGTCGGCGGCGGGCGCGGCGAGCGACGCGTCCGCGCTGACGGTGAGGACGCGCTCGAACGGCGGCAGGCCCTCGGGGACATCGATGTGGCGGTTCAAGGGGCGGAAGCGGAGGAAGCGCCGGAAGGCGGCGGCACGGCCGGCAGGGGCGCAGGCATCGGCGCAGGCATCGGCGCAGATGTCGGCGCAGGTATCGGCGCAGGTATCGGCAAAAGGGCGGCACGCCGGACGGCGGCATCGTCCTCGGGGCTCGCATCGACCGCATCGTCCTCCGCGTGCGGAGGGCCGGAACGTGCGGCGACGCCTTGCCCGGGGGGATCGACGGCATCGGCGGCGGGCGGACGGAAACGATCGAAGCGATAGCGGGTCGCGGAGCCGCCTCGCCCGGGCGGGGGCAGCACCAGGACAAGCGGCGGCGCGCCGGCCGCCGCGACCTGCTCGCAGCGCAGCCCTTCCGGCAGCAGTCCGACGATGCGCCAGGGACCGATGCGTGCGTCCGGTCCGGACGAGGCGTCGACCGCATGCAGGCGCCCGTCGAGCAGCACTTCGGCGCGCCAGCGGCCGCCCGCGGCCATGAGCGACCACAGCTGCGGAAGCCTCCGCGAGCCCTGATGCGTGCCGCCATCGGTGGCAGCGCGGATCGTCATCGGTACGCCCGCCGGCGCGGATGTGCCCGCGAGGCGCGCGGCGGTCGCGGCGAGTTCCGCGGCCTTGTTCCGACGGGCGATGTCCACGAGCTGGCGCAAGGTCGCGGATGGGGCCGCGTCGAAGGCGGGCGCCGCCACGCCGCCGACCGGTGTCGTCGACAGACCGGCCAGCAGCCATGGCCCCAGCCACGCCAGGCGTCCGGCAGGGACGGGCCGCGGCGCTCGACGGTCAGTAGTGCGCGCCATGGGCACCCTGGGCGAAAAGGGATCCGGATAGGTCATAGCTGATGTGGGAGGAGGCGAAGTTCAGGGTGAGGGTCTCCACGACGACATAGGGCGGGACCTGCAGCAGCGGCAGCGACCAGACGCCGTCCTTCAGGCGCCAGCTCATGCGGACGATGCGTCGGGGGGCGGCCGGACCGTCGACCCCCGCCTTCGCGCCGCCTGCCGCACTCGCCGCGCCTGCCACGTTTGCGGCCGCGCCAGCCTCCGGGGCATCCAGCGGCACCCCGGGCAGGAGCGTCGCCTCCGCGCTCCCGGCGGTCGCCAGGTCCTGCAAGTGGCTGCCCCAGACGTTGACGGCCAGGCGCAGCGGCGGCAGCCGCGCGGCGCTGAGCGCCTCCCCGGGACGCAACGGCAGTTCGAGCGTGTCCACCAGCGAGGTGCGCATCGACGCGGCGAGGAGGTCGTCGCCGACGGCCAGGTCGGCCGGCATCCACGGCGGGCCGATGGCGCCTGACGGCAGGGCGTCCAGCGTCTCGAAGCTGCCGTGATGCCGCGCCCAGGTGGCGACGCATCCCAGCAGCCGATCGCAGTCGACCTGCTGCAGCGTCCAGCCGGCGCGGGTCAGCGGCAGTGCGGCGATGGCCGCGCGCCAACGGTCCAGCGACGACGCGCCCGGTCGCCCCGCCTGCCTGAGCCGCTCGGCCAACTGCCGCGTCCGCTCGGCGCCCGCCTGGGCACGCGCCGACGCGGTCGCGGCGGTCTCGCGCGCCGCGGCCACCATGTCGCGCTCGATCGCGCGTTCGTGCCGCCACCACAAGGCGAAACCGGCCATCAGGCCCAGCGCGGCCAGCGCCGCGGCAAGCGCGGCCGGCCAGCGGGTGGGCAGCAGCGGCCGCAGCCGCCAGTCGCCGTCGGGTTGCCCGAAGAGCAGCTCCGGCGACAGCGTCTCGCCGATGCGGTCCCGACCGGTCAGATGACCGGCGACGCGGACCTCCTGGTCGGGATGCATGTCGCGGAATTCCTGCAGCACGGCCAGCGCCGCGTGGAGGTCCGGCAGCAGCCGGTCGAAACCCGGCACCGGGCGGCGTTCCATCAGGCCGATGAAGGCCACCGGGCCGCCGGCGTCGATCAGGCAGGCCTCGACGCCGCGCTCGGCGAAGCGCGCCACCAGCAGCCCCACGGCGCAATACACGGGACGCCAGGGGAGGCGGGGCGCGCCGTCGAGCGTTCGCGCCAGGCCCAGCAGGGCGCCGTCCGGCAGCCGCGCGACGAGCCGGTGACCCGCGACGCGCGCCTGGCGCAGCTCCGGTCCGGGATCCTCCGGTCGTGCCACCGGATGCCACTCCAGCCCGACGGCCAGCCGCATGCCGGCGACCTCGACCACCCGGGCCGTCCCGCCGGCCGGGCTGTGCGGCGTCGGGTCCGGCTCGCCGGCGCCGGCCGGCGGCGTCGATCGTGCGTCCATCACGGCTCCTCCAGCCGCGGCGTGATCAGCACGACCGTGCCTTGCCGCACGTGCTGCCCGCGACGCGCCAGCGGCAGCAGGCCTCGCACCACGTCCGCATCGTCGAACTGGGTCTGCTGGCGCTCGAAGCCCGCCAGCACCAGCGTGCGCCCCGCCGGGACGCTGATGCGCTGCAGGGTGCTGAAGCTCATCGTCTCGGGCAACTGCACCGACTGCGCCAGCGCGCCGCTGCCGCTGGTGAAGGCGCGGAGCTGACGCAATTCGCTGATCTGCAGCGCGGTCTGCAGCAGCACCAGGTGCGAATCCAGGATCACCGGCAGCACCGTCAGTCCGAGACCGGTGGTGAGCTTGCCGGGTTCGAGGGCGCCGGGCGTGGTCAGGCCGGTGGTAGCGTTCACCGTCGGCGCCGTCGAGCGCTGGACGTAGGACCGCGTCTGCAGCGCGCCGACCGGCACCGGCATCCGGTTGGTGGTGGTGACCACGCTGGAGTAGGCGGTCGACACGCGGCCGTACTCCTGCAGCGCCTGGGCGATCCACTCGCTGGGCGCGGCGCGGGAGGCGGACGGGCCCAGCACGAAGCTCAACGCCGCGGGCGTGCCGCCGCCCAGCGGGCCGAGCGCGGCGGGCGCCGTCAAGCGCAGGCGATTGGCCGGATCGAGGCCGCCGAACACCATCTGCCAGTTGATGCCGTTGCTGAACTCGTCGGAGAAGCTCACCTGCAGCACCTCGATCTCGAGCACGACCTGGCGGAGCAGGTTGGTGTTGAGCGCGTCCAGATAGGCCTGCACGCGGTCGACGTTGGCGAGCGCATCCGTCACCGTCACCAGGCCCGCGCGCGGGTCCACCTGCAGCGCCGCGACCGGGGACAGCATCGGCTTGAGCGCGTCGGGCAGCCCGGCCCAGTAGTCGCTCTGCGCCGTGCCGTCGATCCTGGCGGCGCCCGCGCTGGCGCCTTCCGTGCCGCCGAGCACGTCGAAGGCGGCGCTCGCGTCCAGGCCGCCGGGCAGGGCCTTGACGGGGATCGCGCGCGTGACCACGCGGGAGAACACGATGCGCCCGCCGGCGTGCCGCCATTGCAGGCCCGCCTGCGCCGCGATGCGATCCAGCAGCGAGCGCAGGGAGCCGTCGTGATCGATCTCGACGGTGTTCTGATGCTCCGGGGCGGAGATGTCCAGGCGCTGGGCACCGGCCCGACCGGCCTGGCGCCATGCCGCCGTTTCCTCGGGCGCGGCCGCGGCCGCGTCGAAGGGCGGCCGCGAGGCCGGCCCCGGCGCGTAGTCGGCGGCGCTGTGCAGCGCGTCCGGCGTCATGATCACCGGCAGGCCGATCGCGCGCGACAGCAGCTCGGCGACGGCGGCCAGCGGCAGCCGGCCGGGCACATGCAGGCGTACCTCGCCGAGATGCGCCGGCAGCCGCTCGTCGCGCCGCAGCGGGATGGACCGGCTCGCGAAACGCGGCGCGGGGTCGGGCACGACCAGCGGCGGCGGCGCCGCGGCCTCGCGCAGCCGGGACTGCCACGTCCCGGCGCGATCGACCAGGTCCTGGTGGACGGCCTCGGTCTCGCGCGCGGACGGCACGGCGCAGCCGCCAAGCGCGACGCAGGCCGCCGCCGCGAGCGCCAGGCGTCGGAGGCGAGGTCGCGCACGCCGCGGCTCAAAGGACACGACGCTCACCGGCGGGCTCCGTCGGGCAGGTAGCGGCCGATGCGCACCACGCGCGTCTCCGCCTGGACGCGGGCCTGCAGCGGGAAGTCGGTGTCGCGCAGCGCGGTCATCGCCTGGGTCAGCGCATCCAGGAAGTTGCCGCGCAGCGCGACTTCGGCATCGATGGGGAAATCGCGCTCGACCTCCCACACCAGTTGCCAGCCTGCCTCGCGCGCCCAGCGTTGGAGCGCCTGGTGGACGGTACCGTCGTCATGGGCGAAGGTCCAGCTGCCGGCGCTTTCGGCCGTCAGCGCGGCCCACGCGGGCGTCGCCGTGGCGGAAGGCCCTGAGGCCGAGGACGTGGCCGATGACGGCACCGATGCCGCGGCCGATGACGGGACCGATGACGGGACCGGCGATGCGGCCGCGCCCGGTGAAAGCGCGAGTATCGTCACGCCGAGCACCAGCGTCGGAACCGGCGCCGCGGCGCGTGGGAGACGGGACAGGACCATCGCTGCCGTCCGCTCAGCTCATCAGCGCGTGGATGGTGACCTCCTCGGCGGAGGTCTCGCAGGCGGCGACGAGGTCCCCCACGGCGGTGGCGGTGGCGACGCCGGGGGTTTTCACGACCCTCGCCGCCGGCTTCTTGAGCCGCGTCTCCGTTTTCTCATCCCCGACCCACAGGCCCTCGGCCACGAGCGCGAGTCCCCGCGCAATGCTGGCGCATTGCGTCTTCGGAATGCCGGCATAACTCAGCGTGAACGCCTTGCCCTTCTTCACCGATCCGAAATCGTCGTCGAATCCCGACGCGAAGATCCGTCCGCCAAACTCGTGCTGCACTTCGATCTGATCGCCGGTGCCGCTGACGGTTTCGGGCCGGAACGCGCCCAGCGCGTTCGCCTGCTGCGTGGTCAGCGTGGCGAAGTTCAAGGCGCCCGCGCTGCCGTAACCGGCCAGGTTGGCCCGGATCTGCGGCGCCTGGCGCAGCAGGGCGGAGCGGTCCATCTGTCCGTTGAGGCTTCGCAGCCCCATCAGCACGACGACCATGACGACGATGATCACGCCGATGCCGATCAGCAGTTCCAGCAGCGTGGCGCCGCGTTGCGCGCGCGCGCGGGCGTGGCGGCGCTTCGAACCGGACGAGGCGGCGGAGGGGGAGCGAGGGGAGGCGGGCGCAGGGGCGTGACGGGTCATGGAACAGACCTCCTTTCCAGAGAGTTCGAGAAGACAGGGGTGCCGGCTGTGACCGGCGGCGGCTCAGTGGGGGTGCGCCACAATGCGCGCATGACTCCCTCGAGGGCCGCTCCCGTGCCGACTTCCGCACCGACTCCCGCACCGACTCCCGTGACCCCTTCCGCGACACCTCCCGCGACACCTCCCGAGTCGCTTCTCAGTGCCGAACAGGCCGTCGCCCGCGCCGCCGAACTCCGTGACGTGCTGCATCACCACGCCCACCTGTATTACGTGCTCGACACGCCGTCGCTGCCCGACGCCGAGTACGACCGGCTGTTCCAGGAGCTGCAGGCGATCGAGGCCGCGTTCCCCCGGCTGCTGACGCCGGACTCGCCGACGCAGCGCGTGGGCGGGCAGGTGCTCGAAGGATTCGAGCCGGTGAAACACGTCGTGCCCATGCTGTCGATCCGGACCGAGACCGACACCGAGGCCAGCGGCGCGGAGAACTTCGACGCGCGCGTGCGCCGCGAGCTGGATCTGGGCGAGAACGCCGCGCCCATCGAGTACGCGGCCGAGCTGAAGTTCGACGGACTGGCGATCAGCCTGCGCTACGAACACGGCGTGCTGGTGCAGGCCGCCACGCGCGGCAACGGCGAGACGGGCGAGGACGTGACGCAGAACGTGCGCACGATCAAGAAGATCCCGTTGAAACTGACCGGCGACGGCGCGAAGGCGGCGGTGCTGGAGGTGCGCGGCGAGGCCTACATGCGCCGCGACGATTTCGAGGCGCTCAACGAGCGCCAGCGGGCCGCCAACGAGAAGACCTTCGTCAACCCGCGCAACACGGCCGCGGGGGCGATCCGGCAGTTGGATCCGACGCTGGTGCGTCAGCGGCCGCTGAGCTTCTTCGCCTACGGCATCGGCGACACCCAGGGCTGGGAGATCCCGGCCACGCACAGCGGGATGCTGGAAGCGCTGCAAAGCTACGGCCTGCCGGTGAACGCGGACCGCGCCGTGGTGCGCGGCGCCGAGGGCCTGGTGGCTTTCCACCGGTCGATCGGTGAGAAGCGCGACGGGCTGCCCTTCGACATCGACGGCGTCGTCTACAAGGTCAACAGCCGCGAACTGCAGCGGCGCCTGGGCTTCGTGTCGCGCGAGCCGCGCTGGGCGGTGGCGCACAAATATCCGGCGCAGGAGCAGGTCACCCGGCTCGACCGCATCGACATCCAGGTCGGCCGCACCGGCAAGCTGACGCCGGTGGCCAAGCTGGAGCCGGTGTTCGTCGGCGGCACGACGGTCAGCAACGCGACGCTGCACAACCTCTTCGAGATGCGCCGCAAGGGCATCCGCGTCGGGGATCAGGTCATCATCCGGCGCGCCGGCGATGTGATCCCGGAGGTCGTCGGCAAGGTCGACACGACGCGCGCGAACTATGTGCCCAACTTCCGCATGCCCAGGCAGTGCCCGATCTGCGGCAGCGACGTCGTGCGCGAGAAAGGCGGCATCGATCACCGCTGCAGCGGCGGCATCTTCTGCCCGGCGCAGCGCAAGCAGGCCATGCTGCATTTCGCCGGCCGGCGGGCGATGGACATCGAGGGCCTGGGCGACAAGCTCGTCGACCAGCTCGTGGACGGCGGCATCGTCACCAGCCTGCCGGGGCTCTACAAGCTCGGCGTGGCCAAGCTCACCGCTCTGGAGCGGATGGGCGACCGCAGCGCGCTGAACCTGATCGACGCGCTGGAGAAGAGCAAGCACACGACGCTGGCGCGCTTCCTCTTCGCGCTGGGCATCCGGCAAGTGGGCGAGACCACGGCCAAGGACCTGGCGAAGCACTTCGGCAACCTGGACGCGCTGATGGGCGCGACCGAGGAGCAGTTGCTGGCGGTCAAGGACGTCGGGCCGATCGTCGCGAAGAGCATTGCGGCGTTCTTCGCCGAGGCGCACAACCGCGAGGTCGTCGAGCAGTTGCTCGCCGCGGGCGTCGAGTTCCCGCAATCGGAAGGGGCCGCCGCGGCGCCCGCCGGACCGCAGCCGCTGGCCGGCAAGACGCTGGTGCTGACCGGCACGCTGCCGACGCTGTCGCGCGACGAGGCCAAGGAGCTGATCGAGGCCGCCGGCGGCAAGGTCAGCGGCTCGGTCTCCAGGAAGACCAGCTACGTGATCGCGGGCGAGGAGGCCGGCTCCAAGCTGGAGAAGGCGCGCGAGCTGGGCGTCACCGTCCTCGACGAGGAAGGTTTGCAAGCCTTGCTGGCCGCACCGCCGGACGTTGTCGCCGCCGGCTGAGGTTGACGCCCTCGGCCTTCAGGCCGCCGCGGTCTTGCGGCGGATCACCATCGCCATCACCGCCGCCAGCAGGCAGGCTGCGCCGGCGACGTACAGGGCCGGTGCGTAGCTCAGCAGCAGGCTGCGGCTGAGCCCCGCGCCGTAGGCCGCGACCGCCGCGCCGATCTGGTGACCCGCGAAGATCCACCCGAACACCATCCCGACCTTCGCCGCGCCGAAGCGCTCCGCCGTCAGGCGCACCGTCGGCGGGACCGTCGCGATCCAGTCCAGGCCGTAGAACACGGCGAACAGCGACAGGCCGTAGAGCGTGAACTCCGCGTTCGGCAGCCACAGCAGCGACAGCCCGCGCAGCGCGTAGTACCAGCACAGCAGCTTGCGGGTGTCGTAGCGGTCGCTGAGCCAGCCTGACAGGATGGTGCCGATGAAGTCGAAGATCCCCATCATCGCCAGCACCGAGGCCGCCGGCACCGCCGCCAGGCCGTAATCGCCGCACAGCGAGATGAAATGGGTCTGCACCAGACCGTTGGTCGACAACCCGCAGATGAAGAAGGTGCCGAAGAGCAGCCAGAAGGTGGGCTGCGTCGACGCTTCACGCAGCGCGGTGAACGGCGTGAGCCAGCCCACCTTCGCTGCGGGCGCAGCAGGCGCCGCGGCGGCGGCCGGATCGGCGCCGTAGGGCGCGAGCCCCACGTCCGACGGCCGGTCGCGCATGAACAGCAGCACCAGGCTCATCACCGCCAGGCACAGCACGGCCAGCGGCAGCAGCGGCGCGCGCCAGCCCCAGCGCTCGATCATCCAGGCGGCGATGGGCAGGCAGATCAACTGGCCGGTCGCGGCGCTGGCGGTCAGGACGCCCATGATCAGGCCCTTGCGCGTCGCGAACCAGCGGTTGGAGACGATGGCGCCCAGCACCAGCGCCGTCATCCCGCTGCCCAGACCCAGCACCACGCCCCACAGCACGACCAGATGCCACAGCTGCGTGACGAGACCCGCCAGCAGCATACCGCCGCCGACCAGCCCCAGGGCGACGCTGACGACGGCCCGCACGCCGAAGCGCTCCATCAGCACCGCCGCGAACGGTCCCATCAAGCCGAAGAGCGCGAAGCGCAAGGCCAGCGCCGACGAGATCTGGCTGGTGGACCAGCCGAACTCCGTCGCGAGCGGTTGCAGCATCGCGCCCGGCAGGCCCAGCGCGGCCGACATGAAGAGCATTGTGAGGAAGGTGAGCCCGGCGATCACCCAGCTGAAGTGGAGACCCCGATGGGTCAGGCGGCGGGACATGGCGGCGGCGAGCATGCGGCGATCCTTCTTGACCGGGGACGCCGCGTGCGGCGTCCGGGCGGTGGATGGGCAGAATTGGTTTTGATGACGTCCGCCATCGTATCGGCATTCCCGAAGGCTGCTTCAGGTTTGATGATGACCCTATTCAAAATCGTGGCATCGCGCCCCGGCGGGACATTGCGGGCGGGATTTCTACAATGGCGCTCATCATGAAAGTCACCAAAGAGCAATCCGCCGCCAACCGCAAGGCGCTGGTGGACGCGGCGTCCAAGCTGTACCGCGAGCGCGGCGTGGCCGGCGTCGGACTGGCGGAGATCTCGCGCGAGGCCGGCTTCACGCACGGCGGCTTCTATGGGCGCTTCGCGTCGAAGGAGGAGCTTGCCGCCGAAGCCTGCGACGTGGCCTTCGAAGGCTCGCTGGCGCGGCTGGGCGCGCAACTGGCCAGGCATGACGGCGATTACCAGCCGTTCCTCAAGCGCTACTTCGGCGCGGCGCATCGCGACGCGCCGGGCGCCGGTTGCCCGATGGCGGCGCTGGCCGTCGACGCGGCGCGCGACGGCGGCCTGTTGCGCGAATCGATGAGCGGCGGCATCGCCGCCTACCTGCATGAGTTGGCCGTGCACCGGCCCGACGGCACCGTGGTCGACGAGCCGACCGCGGAGGACGAGGCCCGCGCGATCCAGGTCCTGTCGACGATGGTCGGCGGGATGATCCTGGCCCGGGCCTGCGCCGGTGCGGCGCCGGGCCTGTCGGACCGGATCCTCAGGACCTCGCTGGAGGCGTCGCTGGCGGAGCGGCCGAAGGCAGCTTGAGCACGCCCACCGCCAGCGCGGTCCCGAGCAGCACCACGAGGCAGCCGGCGGCCATGCCGGCGCTGAGCGTCTCGCCGAGGAAGATCCAGCCCCACAGCAGCCCGAAGACCGGGATCAGGAAGGTCACCGAGATCGTATTGGTCGGCCCGACGTGCTTCATCAGCCGGAAGAACAGGATGTAGGCCACGCCGGTACACATCAACGCCAGCAAGGCGACCGCGCCCCAGGCGTGGCCGCTCGGCAGCGCCGCCGGACGCAGTACCCAGGCCGGGAGGACGAGCAGCAGTGCCGCGGCGAACTGGCTGCCGGTGGCGACCGCCAGCGGGCTGGCGCCGGAGAGGTAGCGCTTGGAGGCGTTGGCGGCGAGGCCGTAGCTCAGGGTGGCCGCCAGGCAGGCAATGATCGCCAGACCGCCACCGCCCGGCTTGAACGACGCCTTGTCCCAGGCCAGCACGATCACGCCGGCGAAGCCCAGCGCCAGGCCCAGCAGCCGCGAGCCGTTCAGGCGTTGGGCGAACCAGGCCCAGGCCACCAGCGCGCCCCACATCGGGACGGTGGCGTTGAGGATGCTGGACATGCCGGCGTTGATCGACAGCGCGGCGTAGCTGAACAGGGCGAACGGGAGCGCGCTGTTCAGGAAGCCCACCAGCAGCAGCGGCTTCCAGTGGGTGCGCAGGTCGCCGAGACCTTCGCGCAGTCCCAGCAGCGGGATCAGGAACAGCGACGCCCCGGCCACGCGCACGGCGGCCGTCGCGACGGCGCCGAATTCCGGCGCGGCCACTCGCATGAACAGGAAAGAAGAGCCCCAGATGGCGGCCAGGACCAGCAGTTCGATCAGATCGTTTCGCTTCACGCGGTCACCCTGGGTTTGTTGTCCCGGCGCGGGGCCGGCTTGTCGGAAGGCGAGGGGCGAAGCGTAGTCGGAAGACCGCCCTCGATTGTCAGTAGGGCTTCCTTGCGATGCAGGCCGCCGGCGTAGCCGGTCAAACTGCCGTCGGCGCCGACGACGCGGTGGCACGGGATCAGCACCGAGACCGGGTTGCGGCCCACCGCCGCGGCGACCGCACGCACGGCTTCCGGCCGGCCCAGACGACCGGCGAGCTCGCCGTAGGTCACGGTCTCGCCGGCCGGGATGTCGAGCAGCGCCTGCCACACGGCCTGCTGAAAGACAGTCCCCGAGGGCGACATCGGCGGCATCACGGCGACGCGACCCGCGAAGTAGTCCTTCATCGCCGCGACGGTGTCCCGCAGCACGGCGTCGTCATCGTCGCGAGGAGCGCTGAGCGCGCCCGGGTGGTACTTCTGGGCTTCAAACCACAGACCCGACAGACCGTCGGCGTTGCGGGCGATCATCAGGCGGCCGAGCGGGGTGTCGGTCTCGGTCCAGGCGGTGTGGCGGTCGTGCTTCATCGTGTCTCTCCTGGTTGACGGAAGGCCCCCCAACTCCGCTGGGCCAAGCGCGGGCTCTCCACGAGGCAGGGGGCATCCCGTCCGGGAACCCCCAGCCTCATTCCGGCCCCACAGTCCTCGATGGACTTCGAGCGGCCTTGGCAGCGGCGGACTTCGTTGCGGCATCCCGCCATAGTTGCAACACGGCGTAGCTGCGGTAAGGCGCGAAATGCTCGGCGGCGGCAATCAGTTCGCGCGGTCGCAGGGGCGTTCCGGCGCGTTCCTCGAGGCATTGCTTGAGGATCACGTCGCCCGGCAGGTAGGCGTCAGGCCAGCTCCAGCCGCGCATCAACATGTAGTGCGCGGTCCAGGGACCCAGGCCGGGCAGGGCGGCCAGTTCGGCGATCGCGTCCTCCACGGTGCCGCGGCCGTGGGCGAAGGCCAGCGTCGGCCATTGGCGGGCGAGGTGGATCAGCGCTTCGGCCCGGCGGCCGGGCATGCCCAGCGGGGCGACGTCGTCGACCGTCGCGGCGGCCAGCGCGGCCGGCATCGGGAACACATGCGTGATGCCAGGCGGCGCGCCGGCGGCGTCGGGCAGCGGCTCGCCGAACTTGACGATCAATCGCGTGGCCAGCGTGCGCGCGGCGGCGACCGTCACCTGCTGGCCGAGCACGGCACGGATCGCGAGTTCGAAGCGGTCGAGCGTTCCCGGCAGCCGCAGCCCGGCGGCGGCAGGGCCGAGCGTCTCGCCGAGCGCGGTCGCGATGGCCTGCGGATCGGCGTCCAGATCCAGCCAGCGACGCAGGCGCGGCATCAACGGCGCGATCACCGGCCACAGCGAGGGGCTCAACGACAGGCGCACGCGCGGTCGCTCGTCGCCGTCGGCGGGCAGCCGCGCGGACAACCAGCCGAGCACATCGGGCTGACCGGCGCGCACGAAGCGCACGCTGCGCGAGACCGTCAGGCGCTCGACGTCGACCTGCTCAACACCTGGCACCGCGCGGGCGGCGAGGAAATTCAGGAGCGCCGAACTCAGCAGCGGCGGGCGCAGATCCAGGCGCAGTTCGGCGGTGTCGAGCGCGGAGCCCGCCGCGTTGGTCTCGGCCTCCGCGCCGCCCTTGCGCAGGGCGGTCGGGCTCAGCCGGTAGTGCTCCTGGAAGGCCGCGTTGAAGCGGCGCAGGCTGGAGAAGCCTGCCGCCAGGGCGACCTCGCCGATCGGCAGGCGCGTGTCGGTCAGCAACTGCTTGGCCAGCAGCAGCCGTCGGGTCTGCAGGTACTGCAGCGGCGCCACGCCGTGCACGACGGTGAAGACGCGCCGGACATGGCGCTCGCTCACCCCGAGATGTGCGGCGAGCGCCGGCAGCGAGGCTTCTTCCGGCGCGCACTCGTCGAGCCAGCGCGCGGCTTCGCGGGCGAGCACCGCGGCGGCGTCCATCGTGCTCCACGGGCGTGCGGCGGGCGCCAGTTCGGGTCGGCACTTCAGGCAGGGGCGGAAGCGGGCGGCCTCGGCCAGCGTGGCGCTGGGGAAGAACCGGCAGTTCTCGCGCCGCGGCGCGCGCACCCGGCAGATCGGTCGGCAATAGACGCCGGTCGAGGTCACGCCGACGAACCATTGGCCGTCGAAACGGGCGTCGCGCGCCAGCAGGGCCGGGTAGCAGTGGTCGGGGTCGAGGAGGAAGTCCATGGAAAGGATCATAGGAGTCGATGTCCGGCGGTTCTCGCCGTTTTCGGACATGTCCCTGGAGGACCCTGGCCCGGGAATTGCCCTCTCCGGGCCTCCGTGCACCGGGTTACACGGACCTCTCATAGGCGCTGCCTACAATGCGCCCCAGTTTCGAATCTCCACCATTGCTGCAAGGAAGCACATGCAAGTTCACGCATCCATCTTCAAGGCGTACGACATCCGCGGGGTCGTGGGCACGACGCTGGACGAGGCACTGGCCGAGGCGCTCGGCAAGGCCTTCGGCACCGAGGCGGTCCAGCTCGGCGAGAAGGCCGTCGCCGTGGGTCGTGACGGTCGCCTGTCGGGCCCGTCGCTGGTGGCTGCCCTGATCCGCGGTCTGAAGTCGACGGGGCTGGATGTCGTGGACATTGGCGCCGTCACGACGCCGATGCTGTATTACGTGGCCGCGACGCGCGGCAAGCATGGCTGCAACTCCGGGATCATGGTCACGGGCAGCCACAACCCGAAGGACTACAACGGCTTCAAGATGGTCCTGAAGGGGGCTGCCGTCTACGGCGAGCAGATCCAGGGCCTGAAGCGCCGCATCGAGGCCGAGGACTACGCCACCGGTAACGGCCGCGTGGGCCAGATGGACGTGATCCCCGAATACACCCGCCGCATCGTCAAGGATGCGAAGTTGTCGCGCCCGATGAAGATCGTGGTCGACAGCGGCAACGGCATCCCGGGCGCGACCGCTCCGGCGATCCTGCGCGCGCTGGGCTGCGAGGTGATCGACATCTTCTCGAAGGTGGACGGCGACTTCCCCAACCACCATCCGGATCCTTCGCGTCCCGAGAACCTCGAGGACCTCAAGCGCATCGTGCATGCGACCGACGCGGAACTCGGCCTGGCCTTCGACGGCGACGGGGACCGCCTGGGCATCGTGACCAAGGACGGCACGATGATCATGCCGGACCGCCAGATCATGCTGATCGCCGCGGACATCCTGACGCGGCTGCCGGGCTCGGAGATCATCTTCGACGTCAAGTGCTCGCAACGCCTGGGCCCGTGGATCGAAGAGCACGGCGGCAAGCCGCTGATGTGGATGACGGGTCACTCGCTGGCCAAGGCCAAGATGAAGGAAACCGGCGCGCCCCTGGCCGGTGAACTGTCGGGCCACATCTTCTTCGGCGAGCGCTGGTACGGCTTCGACGACGCCATGTACACGGCCGCGCGCGTGCTGGAAATCCTTTCCCGCAGCGACGACCCCAGCCAGGTGCTGCACGACCTGCCCAACAGCGTGAACACGCCGGAACTGAACGTCCCCTGCAAGGAAGGCGAGCACCACGAGGTCGTCGCCAAGCTCAAGGAGATCGCCGAGTTCCCGAACGCCAAGAACATCGTCACGATCGACGGCATCCGCGTGGAATACGACGACGGCTTCGGCCTGGTGCGCGCGTCCAACACGACGCCGGTGCTGGTGCTGCGCTTCGAAGGCCACACGCAGGAAGCGCTGGAGCGCATCCAGAAGGAAGTGCTGGCCCAGCTCAAGCGCGTGAAACCGGACATCACCTTCACCGCCGGCCACTGATCGTCCCTTGCCCGCCGATTCGTTCAAGGAGCGCCTGGCGCGCGGCGTCTTCAGCACGGTGCTGAGGCTCGCCTCGCCGGCGTACTTCCTGCGCCTGTTCCTGCGCGGGCGCCAGGAGCCGCTCTACGCGGCGCATCCGGGCGAGCGCTTCGGCTTCGGCGAGGCGATCGCGCCCGGCGCGGTCTGGGTGCATGCGGTCTCGCTCGGCGAGACGCGGGCGGCGGCGGCGCTGATCGAGCGTCTGCGACAGGAGCGTCCGGGCCTGCGGCTGCTGCTCACGCACACGACGGCGACCGGCCGGGAGGCCGGCCGCGCGCTGCTGCGCGAGGGCGACACGCAGCGCTGGCTGCCCTTCGACACGCCGGGCGCGGTGCGCCGTTTCCTGAAGCGCACGCGGCCGTCGGTCGGCGTGCTGATGGAGACGGAGATCTGGCCCAACGTGCAGCACGAGTCGCAACGGGCGGGCGTGCCCATGGTCCTGGCCAACGCACGGTTGTCCGCGCGCAGCCTGCGGCGAGGCGAGAAGTTCACGGCGCTGCTTGCGCCGGCGGCGCGCAGCCTCCGGCTGGCGCTGGCGCAGACGGCTGACGATGCGGACCGCCTGCGGCAGGCCGGCGTCGAGGACGTCCGCGTCTGCGGCAACCTGAAATTCGATCTTCAGCCCGATGAGGCGCTGCTCGCGCGCGGTCGGGCCTGGCGCGGCGGACTGAATCGGCCGGTGGTGATGCTGGCCGTCTCCCGGGAAGGCGAGGAGGCCGCGATGCTGGCCGCCTGGCAGGCGGCATCGCAGGCGAGGGCGGCGGCGGGATCACCGCTGCTGCTGATCGTGCCGCGGCATCCGCAGCGCTTCGACGAGATCGCTGCGATGGTCGGCGATGCGGGCCTCACGCTCGCACGACGCAGCGCCTTCGGTACCGGCGACATCGCCACGCCGCCGTTGAGCGCTGGCGTGGCGGACGTGTGGCTGGGCGATTCGATGCGCGAGATGGCGCTGTACTACGGCCTGGCCGAGGTCGCGCTGCTGGGCGGCAGCTTCGAGAAGCTGGGCGGCCAGAACCTCATCGAGACGGCCGCCTGCGGCGTCCCGCTCTTCATGGGGCCGCACACCTTCAACTTCGCCGAGGCGGCCGAGCTGTCGCTGCAGGCCGGCGCTGCGCGCCGTGTTGAGACGCTCTCGCAAGGCCTGGCGCAGGCGTTGACCTTGCTCACGAAGGCGGACGAGCGCGATGCGATGGCTGCGGCGGCTACAGCCTTCGCCGCGGCGCACCGCGGCGCGGCGGCGCGGATGGCGGCGCCTATCCTGGCGCTGCTGGACTGCTAGGGCCAGGTCTTGCGCCTGCCCGGCAGCCATGCGTCAGAGCTCCTCGACGGCCGGGACGGAGAGCCACTTCTCGAATTTCTTCCTGGCAAGCGTCGTCAGGATGCCCTGGAACAGCGTCTTGTCGCCGAGATAGAGGCTGTGACGGATGACGGTAAAGGGGTTCATCCGGTTTTCAGAACCCTCTTCAAAGTGCACTTGGTACCGTTTGACGATGCCGATGTTCTCGCGCAGGTATTGGTTGAACTCCGAGCGTGAAATGGACGGCTGCGCCGTGACGATCTCCTGAACGAAGCCATCCACCTTCTGCGGTTCGAAGTCGAAGGCGGGGAAGAAATGGCTGGCGATCTTCAGGAAATTGAATGCGTTGAGCTGCGCGCTGCGACGCTCGATGGCCGGGGATGCGGCAGGCGCGGTACGCGGCGCCTCAACGCGCACCATACCGTTGGTGCCGTCCGGAACCGCGGCGTCGGCAGGTTCCGCCGGCTCGTCTTCCTCCTTCTGGATCTCCTCGTCGGTGGAGTCCCGAATCTGCCGGAACTCCCGGTCGGCCAGCTCGAAGAGCGCGGCCAGCGTGTTGATCCGGCGCTTCAGATGGTTGGGAATGGATTTCTTGTACTTGATCTTGTGATCCAGCACGCTCCAGGAGTCCTGCACGATCGTCCGGACCTGCACTTCGAACTGAAGGTCCGCATAGGCCCGGTACTCGGGCAACTCCAGCCGCGGGTTCTTGAGCTTGAGATCGAAATGCAGGCCCTTGTAGCCGAACGAGGCCTCCGTGTTCTCGATGGTCGAGATCTTGTCGGTGACTTCGACCACCTCGAACTCGCTCTGGAGAATCGCGCCGATCTTCTCGATGTCGTCCTCATAGAGGCAGACGATGCGCAGGCCGACCAGGTCGCTGAAGTGGTTCCTGATCTCGTACGCCGTCGAGCCGGCTTCCAGGGCTTGACGGTATTTGAGATTGAATTTCTTGATGCACTCCTCGCGGTCCTTCAGCCGCGACTCGATCTTGGAGAAGGGCACCGAGCCGAGTTGCGGGAGCAGATCCGTGAGGAGGCTGACCAGCGACCTGCTGGCGTTCTCCAGCATCGCCGAATTGGCGTCGTAGAACACACGGAACTGTGCCTTCTCGCCCTCGAAGTCCAGACTCGCCATGGTTCTCCTCTCCCTTGCGATCGCGGGCTTCCAACCGGCGACCGTCTCATCGATCGAGTCGCAGGGGCGCAGCGGCCCTGCGACACCTGTACAGCGCTCAGTCCGGAAACGGGCGCGCTCGTGCTCGCGCCCATCATCGCACCGTGCGCCGGCCTCAGTCGTCGGCAACGGAGAGGCCCGGTCCAGGGAAACGCTGCACAACTCCCCGCAGCCGCCGCGGCGAGTCATGCGGCGCGGGCCCGGCAAGACCTGACGCGCTTGCCCTGACGCAAATCCTCACGCTATCCTGCTCCGCGACCTGGGCGTGAGGGAGCATCAATGCAACATCTGATGAAGGCCGCCTTGGTGGCCCTGCTGTGGCTGGCGGCGGCCCTGTTGTCGCGGTCGATGGCCCATGCCGCGACGCAGACCACGCTGGTCTGGCTGAGCAGCGGCATCACGTTCGCCGCTCTGCTGGTCACCGCCCGCTGGGCCTGGCCGGCGCTCCTGGCGGGTGCCGGGGTGGCCGCGACCGTGTGGGGCCTGGTGGATCACCGGCTCGGGGTCGGTCCGGCACTGGCGTTCGCCGGTGTCGAGGTGTCCAGCATGGCATGAAAGCTTCCGCGGCGAGGCCGTCGTCGAGGTGCAGGGCTTCGTGATGGTGTGGGCGGCCGTGCTGCTGGTGACCCGCGCGCTGGCCGAGGGGCGCCGCGCCGCGCTGGCCCGCGCCGACGAGTGGCACCTGCGTTACGAGCGCACGCTGCGGGCCGTGGGCGTGGCCAGCGTCGAGTACGACGCCACCACCGGCCGGGCCACCTGGGGGGCGGGTGCCGACCAGGTCCTGGGCCGCGTGGCATCGGCCGCCGTCAATATCCAGGAATGGCTCGACTTGATCGACCCCGCGGAACGCGGCCTGGTGGAAGCCGCCTGGCAGGCGGTGGCGCAGGGCGTGCGCGCCTCCAGCGAGCAGGCCTACACGCTGCGCCTGCCGGGCGGACAGGTGCAGCGCGTGCGCGAGCGGCTGGCCGCGGTGCCCGGCGGCGACGGTCGGGTCGAGCAGGTCGTGGCCCTGCTGAGTCTGGCGGCCGGGGAGAAGCCCCATGGCTGAGCCGGCCGTCTTCCTGATCCACGGCCTCTGCGGCACGCAGTACGACCTGGGCTCGATGCACAAGCGCCTGAAGAACGCAGGCTTCGTCACCTACTCGATCACGCTGCCGGGCCATGGCGGTCAGCCGTCCGACCTGCTCGGCGTGCGCGCCGAGGACTGGCTGGAGGCGGTCCGGGCCAAGTACCGCGAGATCGTCGACCAGCACGAGGTGCTCCATGTGATGGGCATGTGCATGGGCTCGCTGCTGGCCATCGAGACCTGCAAGCGCGAACGGCACGACAAGGGACGCCTGGTCGCGCTGGCGCCGCCGGTCTTCATCGACGGCTGGTCCACGCCCTGGTATCGCGGGCTGCGCCACCTGCTGTACCTGGTGCCAGGCGTGACGGACCGGATGCGCGTGGACGAGGAGGATCCCTACGGCATCAAGAACGATCAGCTGCGCGCCATCGTGCGCGCCAAGTTCGAGCGCGGCGATGCCTTCGCCTACAGCTGGGTCCCTCTGGCCTGCATCCGCGAGGTGGATCGCCTGCGCCGCTTCGTGAGGAAGGACCTGACCCGCATCCCCTGTCCCACGCTGGTGATCCATGCGCGCGAGGATGAATTGACCAGCGTCCGCTCCGCCAATTTCCTCGTCGAGCACATCGGCGCAGGCAAGCGCGCCGGCCAGGCGCGCATGGTGATCCTGGAGAACAGCTATCACCTGATCTGCGTGGACAACGACAAGGAGATCGTCGCCCAGCGCACCCTGGAATTCTTCGGCGCCAGCGACGCCGGCCTGGGCATGAGCCGCGACGATCCGCGCATGAGCCGCGAGGCGATCGATGCGCTGCTGGCCGCCGTCCGCGCGGATCTGGAGCGCGCCGATTTGGCCGCCTTGTACGAGCGCGGCATCCCCGACTTCGCCTGGTACCAGCCGGGCCACAACCGCAGCACCGGCATCTTCCGCGGCGGCAAGGGCCTGGCGCGCCTGCAGGCTTGGGCGGGCGAGGGGCTGACGTTCACCGCTTTCGGCACGCCGGTGCTCAATGCCGGCATGGCGGTGCTGCCGACGACGCTGAAGGCCGGTTCACTGGCCTCCCAGGGCGTGCTGGCGATCAGCCTGCATCAGGGGCGGCTGATCGAGGCGCGATGGTTCCCGGACGAGCCCGCGCTGGAGGACGCGCACTTCGGCGGCGAGCCCGTGCCCGATGGCCCCAGCCCGGCCGAAGCGGCCTTCGAGGCCGCGGCCGCGCTGTCCCGGACGCTCGCCAGGGCGCCCGATGAGGCCAGTCTGCTGCGGCTGTATGCGCTGTACAAGCAGGGCAGCCTCGGCGACGCCTCGGGCGAGCGGCCGGGCGTCCTGGACGTGGTGGGGCGGGCGAAGTACGACGCCTGGGCGAGCCTCCAAGGTCGGCCGCGCGAGCAGGCCATGAGCGAGTACGTCGCGCTGGTGCAGCAGCTCAAGGCTGCCGATGCCCAGGCCGTCGCGGCCTGAGTCCGAAAGGCCAGGAAGGGCCGAATGGGCCGAATGGGCCGAATGGGACGGCGCCGGCGCCGGCCTGTGTGTGCCGGTGCACAGACGGCGCGGGCGGATGCCCGCAACCTGATCTCCCATGGTGATGCGTCAGCGTCAGGAGACAGAGTGAAGCCAGCCGCGTTCTACGACCCGAGTTCCGGATCCATCCGCTTCTGGGTGCTCGTTGGCGAGCAATTCATCGGCGCCTCCGTCCGGCGCGAGACGCTGCACTATCGCTACAGCCCCAACGGCACGAACGACGATCCGCTGCAGACCTATGAGGCTCACGCCGACGAACTCGGCGGAATCGTCCGACGCCGCGTCGCCGGCGGCTCTCGCGAGCCCATCATGCTGCGCGATCACGACCTGAAGGCCGAATAGTCACTCGCGGGCCACTCGCCGGCCACTCGCGATGCCACCTCGCGGCAGCGCCCCGCGACGGGCGGCTACTGGTTGCTGGTCGACCGGACCTCGCCGAGCGTCGTGACCCCTTGCAGGACTTTCGCGATCCCATCCTGTCTCAGCGTCGTCATGCCTTCGGACATGGACAGATGCATGAGCTCTTCCGCGCGCCCGCCGGTCTGGATGAGGCGGCGGATGGGCCGGGTGACGGTCAGCAGCTCATGCAGGCCCGCGCGGCCCTTGAAGCCGGTGTGGTCGCACTTGTCGCAGCCGGGCGAGTGGTACTGAAGCAGGTTGGGCTGGCCGTACTGGCCCTTCCACTCGGCGAGGACCTTCTCGCGGTCCGGCCGGTTGTCGGCCGAGAACACATGCAGGTAGTCGTCGAGCAGCTCGTTGAGGGTCGCGTCCGACATCGGTTCGGACTTGCGGCAGGACGGGCAGATGCGCCGCACCAGCCGTTGCGCCAGCACCGCCAGCAGCGAGTCGGCGAAGTTGAACGGATCCATGCCCATGTCCAGCAGCCGCGTGACCGTCTCCGGCGCGCTGTTGGTGTGCAGCGTGGAGAGCACGAGGTGACCCGTCAGCGAGGCCTCGACCGCGATCTCCGCGGTTTCCTCGTCGCGGATCTCGCCCACCATGATCACGTCCGGGTCCGCGCGCAGGAAGGCGCGCAGCGCCTTGGCGAAGGTCCAGTCGATCTTCGGATTGACCTGCACCTGGCGCAGGCCCGCCTGCGTGATTTCGACCGGGTCCTCGGCCGTCCAGATCTTGCGTTCCGGCGTGTTGATGTTGGCCAGCACCGAGTGCAGCGTCGTCGTCTTGCCCGACCCCGTCGGGCCGACGCACAGCACCATGCCGTACGGCCGCTCCGAGGCCGCCTTCAGCTCGCGCAGGTTGCGCTCCGAGAACCCCAGCTTCTCCATCGGGATCGGCTTGGCCGACGCCAGGATCCGCATCACCACGTCCTCGAGGCTGTTGTTGGTCGGGATGGTCGCGACCCGCAGCTCGATCTTGTGGCGTTCCGAGAACTTGGCGAAGTTGATCTTGCCGTCCTGCGGCTTGCGACGCTCGGAGATGTCGAGGTCGCACATGATCTTGATCCGCGCGATCAGCGCGCTGCGGTAGGTGTGCGGCAGCTCCAGGTGAGGCTGCAGCACGCCGTCCTTGCGGAAGCGGATCTTGACCTTCTCCTTGCCCGGGTAGGTCTCGATGTGGATGTCCGACACGTTCTGGTTGTGCGCGTCGATGATCATCGTGTTGATCAGGCGCACCAGCGAGTTGTCGCTCTGCTCGATCTGCCGGTCCTTCTCCTCTTCGCGCGCCGTCTCGCGGGCGGACTGCTCCTGGCCTTCGCGCTCCAGCGTCTCGATCAGCTTGTCGGAGCTGTCGAGCTCGAAGTCCATCGTCAGCGCGGGCAGGGCGCTGCCCAGGGCGGACACCGGCTGGTTGCCGAAACGCTCATAGGCCGAGGGGATCGCGAACATCAGCGAGCCCAGCCGCGCCAGCGCCGGCACCACCTTGAGCTGGGTGATGAACTCGACCTCGTCGATGCAGTCGCGCCGCGTGGGATCTTCCATCGCGACGATCAGACGGCCGTCGCGCAGCACGAGCGGCAGGACTTCCAGTCGCTTGGCGACGGAGAACGGCAGCTTGCGCACCGAGTCCGGCTCGATCGCGAAGTTGTCCGCGTCGACCAGCGGATAGCCCATCTTGCGCGCCAGCGCCGACTGCAGCTGCGCGCGCGTCACGATGCCCTTGCGCACCAGCAGCTCGCCCAGCGGCACGGAACGGTCCTGCTTCTGCTGCGCCAGCGCCTCGTCCAGCTGCGGCTGCGTGACCAGCTCCAGCGCCAGCAGCGCCTCGCCGATGCGCACCATCGGCATCTTGGCCTGCTGCTCGATCGCCTGCATCAGCTGCTCGGCGCTGACGATGTGCGTCGCCACCAGGATGTCGCCGACGCGGCGGTCGCGCAGTTCGCGCTGTTCATCGGCGGCGGCGTCGACCTGCGCCTGCGTGGCCACTTCCTGGCGCACCAGCAGGTCGCCGATGCGCTCGCCGACCTCGAAGCTGACCAGCACCTCGCGCGGCACGAACATGCAGCGCACCCAGTCGCTGGTCTCGCTCACCGGCGGAAACAGGAACAGGCCCAGATCGGTCTCGTGGTGACCGATGGTCGTCCCCTTCTGTTCCTCGCCGCCCTGGTAGACCAGCTTGAAGTCGCTGCGCGGGCGCTGGTCCAGCGACATCGCGTCGTTCATCGTGGCCGGATCGCGCGGCGGGACCTCGATCGCGTGCAGCAGCTTGAGCGCCTTGAACTGCGAGAACTTCAGCGGCATCGCGTTGCGCGCCGGCGGCACGACGACCTGCGCCAGCCGCTCCGACGGGACCATCAGGATCACCTTGCCGACCGTGCGGCTGCCGTTCAATCCCATGATCTCGCAGGCCTGGGGTTCGCGCTGCGGACGAGGCCGCGGGTACGCGGCGAAGGGGGGCGTGGGCCACTCGAACTGCGGTGCCGCTTCCGCTGGCGCGCTGCCTGGCTGGGCTGTGGGCCATTGAAGCGGCACGGACGGGTCGGTCATCTGGCGGTCTCCGCGGGAATTTGTATCTGGACAGTCTCGAGGCGGGAGATTAACCCGTTTGAAGAGGGGTCACTACCCAGATAAGCAGGTGGCATGCCTGCTTGGCGCAGTGTGCGAACGCGCCGGATGGCGCCCGGGGGGTCAGGCGTCGCGTCTAGACTTGTCCCCATGAAGAACCTCCTGGTCACGGGCTTCGACCCGTTCGGCGGCGAAGCGATCAACCCGTCCTGGGAACTGGCGCGCTCGCTCAACGGCGAGGTGATCGCCGGCGCTCGCGTCGTGGCCGTGCAGCTCCCTTGCGTGTTCGGCGAGGCGCTGCAGCGGCTGGACGAGGCGCTGTTGCGCGTGCGGCCCGCGATGGTGCTGGCGATCGGCCAGGCCGGCGGCCGCTGCGACCTGTCGCTGGAGCGTGTCGCGATCAACGTGGACGATGCGCGCATCCCGGACAACGCCGGCGCGCAGCCGGTGGACGAACCCATCGTGGCGGACGGTCCGGCGGCCTTCTTCTCCACGCTGCCGATCAAGGCGATCGTCGCCGGGCTGCGGGCGGCGGGATATCCCGCGTCGGTCTCGCAGACGGCGGGCACCTTCGTCTGCAATCACCTGTTCTACGGGCTGCAGCATCGGCTGGCCGGCCAGGACGTGCGCAGCGGGTTCATGCACATCCCCTATCTGCCGGAGCAGGCCGCCCGCCATCCCGGCGCGCCCAGCCTGCCGTTGACCACGCTGGTCGCGGCGACGCGGCTGGCCGTGGCACTGGCCGTCACCGCGCAGGAGATCCGTGCGGGCGGCGGACAGCTGGACTGAGGGCCGGCGGGCGAGCGCGCGAATTCCCTGACGGTTCTCGGGACGGCGCCCCGGCGCTTGACCGATGTCAACGAACCGCCGTGGCGCGCAGGGCCAGGGGACGGGATGGCCCAACTGAGGGCCCAGGCGTGGCGAGGCCGATGGAGATGTCGGGTATCGCGCGCGCCGCCTTCCACCTCTGCGGGCATGGCCCCGCTCATCGGAGTCATCCATGACCATTCGCCAGATCGTGCTCGCGGCGCTGACGGCCGCCCTGTCCGCGGGCGCTTCGGGTGTCGGCCAGGGCGGACGGGCCCGGGCGGCCCGCTACGACCTGATCGAGGCCGGGCCCCACGAATGCGCCGGCCCCTCGGCGGGGGACCGCGCGCCCGACGAATGGGCGTACGCCCCGCAGGGCGCCCGATGAGGCGGGGCGCCACCTTGTGGCCGGTCGCGGTCGGGATCGGCTGGCGTCAGCCCCATTACCGCGAGGTGATGGCGCGGGGTCCCCTGGATCTGGACTTCCTGGAAGTGCCCACCGAGGACTTCCTCGCCCCCGGCGTCGCCCGGCGGCAGCTCCTGCTGGACGCCGCCCGGCGATTCCCGATCAGCCTGCACGGCACGGGACTGGGCCTGGGGTCGGCGGCCGGCGTCGACGTCCGCCACCTTCAGCGCGTACGCGCGCTGGTGGAGGCGGTCAAGCCGGCGGCGGTGTCGGAACACGCCGGATTCGCGCGGGCGCGGAATGGCCTCGCGACCGTGCACGCGCATGAGCAGCTCCCCGTGCCGTTCAGCGCGCGCGGCCTGTCCTTGCTGGCCTCGCAGGTCGACACGGTCCAGCAGTGCCTGGGGCGCCAGATCCTGGTCGAGAACCTCGGCGCCTACCTGGCCTGGGAGGAGGACACGATCCGCGAAACGGATTTCTTCAACGCCCTGGCGGATGGCACCGGCTGCGGTCTGCTGCTCGATCTGACCAGCCTGTTCGTCAACGCGCTCAACCGCGGGCGTGACGAGGAGGCCGCGTTGCGGGAGAGCCTCGCCTGGCTGGACGGCGTGGACGCGTCCGCGGTCGGGCAGTACCACCTGTCGGGCCATTCCCGGGCGGAGGGGATGGTCGTCGCCGACCATGGCGGTGACGTCGGCGAGCCGGTGTGGGCGCTGTACCGCCACGCGCTGGCGCGCATCGGCGCCCGGCCGACCTTGATCGAACGGGACCACGCGCTGCCGGCGCTCGCGGTGCTGTGCGAGGAGGTCGCTCGGGCCCGGACGGCGCAGTCCGCGTTCGATCGGGAACACATCGCGCCGCCGCCGCCGCGGCCATCGTCGCGCCTGGAGGCCGCGCGGGCGGCGGCGCAGGCCGGGGACCGCGGGGGGCGCCGGGGCGCGGTCCCAGGGAAGGCGGCGACGAAGCCAAGCGCGGACATGCAGACCATCGGCTCTTGCGTCGCCGGCACGGCGCTGGCCGACCTGCAGTCCGGCCTGATCGCGGCGCTGCTGACCCCGCCGGGCGCGGATGCCGCGTTGCAGACGCCCGCCGGCCTGCGTGCGCCGGCCGGTATCGACGGGGGAGTGCCGCGGGTCCTGCGCGCCTACCAGGCGCATGGCAGCGCCCAGGCCGAGCGCGCGCTCGCGGCGGTGTATCCGCGTCTGCGCGATCGCGTGGAGGAGCACCAGTCCGGCAGCTTCTCCGCGTTGGCCTGGGCCTGTTGGCGGCATCATCCGCCGGTCGACGGCGATCTGGGCGAGTGGGGCGAGGCGCTGATCGGGCTGCTCGCCGGGGCGCAGGCGCAAGGACTGCCGCCGCTCTGGACGGCGCTGGCCCGGGTCGAATGGGAACTGCACCGGGTGGCCCGCATCGAGGAACCGCGGCAGGACCTGAACTCGCTGGCGCTGCTGGGTCGCCTGCCGGCCGGATCGGTGCGGCTCGTGCTGGCGGACCATGTCGCGCTGCATGGGGGCGACACCGCCGGTGATCAGGCCCTGCTCGAACTGGCGGGCGAGTCCTTCGGCGACGGGCCGCGCGCCTCGCTGATGGTGTGGCGCGACGGGTGGGGCGGCCGGTCGATCGCGCTCGACGGCCTGACGACGCGCTGGCTGGAATCGCTGCGTGCCGGGTTCGACCTGGAGCGCGCCCTGCTGGCGGTCGGCACCGCCTTCGACTTCAGCGCCTGGCTGTCGGCGGGCGTCTCGCGCGGGTGGCTGGCCCGCGTCGAGACCGTCCAGACCGCGGAGACGGCCGTCATTCCCTGGGGCGGAAGGTGATGATCATCACCTTGGGCACGGTGCCATCGGTGTCCGCCGGGAAGGTCTCGGTCTTGTCGAGTGCCCGCAGCACGGCGCTGTCGAAGTCCGGCAGGCCGCTCGACTTGACGACCTTGCGCCCGATGATCGAGCCGCCGGGCCCCGTGCGCACCTCGACTTCGGCTTCCGGATTCGAATCGCCACCCGGATCGTTGTAGATGATGTTCGGACGCACGCGGGCCTTGATCCGGCCGGCGTAGTTGGCCGACGGTCCCGAGCTTCTCGCGGCCGTGCCGGTCGCCCCCGGCGCGCCGGTGCCGCCCGCCATGCCCTGGATGCGGCGCAGGTTCTCCTGGCGCTGCGCCTCGGCCTTGGCCTCGGCGTCCTTGCGCGCCTTCTCGGCCTTGGCCTTGTCGGCGGCCTTGTCCTTGGCCTCGTCCTTTTTCGCCTGCTCTTCCTTGGCCTTGCGGTCGCGTTCCTTCTGGTCCGCTTCGTCCTTCCTGCGCTGCTGTTCCTTGCGCTTGTCCTCGGCCTCGCGCTGCGCCTGCTCTTCCTTGAGCTTGCGTTCCTTGGCCTTGGCGATCGCAATGTCGGCGTCGCGCTCGGCCTGGACTTCCTGCGGGGTCGGTTGTTGCGGCTTCGGAGGCTCGGGCTGAGGCTTGGGCGGTTCGGGCTGCTGTTCGGTCGGCAACTGCTCCTTGGGCGCGGCGGCCTGCGGGATGGCGGACCACAGTTCCGCATCCATCGCCGGCACCGGCGCCGAACGCCAGCTCACGCCGAAGCTCAAGGCGGCCACGAGCAGCACGTGGGCGACGATCGCGAAACTGAAGCCGCGTCCCAACCCGGGCGCGGGCGGCGGCCGCAAGGGATCGCGGTCCGGGTGGAATCGGGAGACCATGGTGCTCATCGCTGCGGATCGTTTCCCGGTCTCAACGGTCGGCCGGGGCGCCGTTCTTCACGGACAGCCCGACGCGCTGGATGCCGGCGCGCTGCAGCACGTCCATCGTCTTGACGACGGCCTCGTACTTGACGTTGCGGTCGGCGGAGATCACGACCGGCGTGGCCGCATCGCCCTTCTGCGCGTCCTTGACGCGCGCGGCCAGCGCCTTGAGCGGCACCGGCGACGGGTCCTGGTCGCCGTCGAGCTTGATCTTGAGCTGCTCGTCGGTGCCGACGATCACCTGGATCACGTGCTGCGGCTGCGTGCGGCTGGAGCCGACGCTGGGCAGGTCGACGACGCCGGTGGTGATGAGGGGCGCGCTGACCATGAAGATGATCAGCAGCACCAGCATGACGTCGATGAACGGGACCATGTTGATCTCGTTCATCGTGCGGCGGCGCGAACCGCCGCGGGAGGACATCGCGGGCATGGGCCGGGCCTCCGGATCAGCGCTGCGCGGCCGGCGCGGGCTGGCCGGCGTTGCGCTGCAGGATGTTGGAGAACTCCTCGATGAAGGTCTCCAGCGTGATGGCGTTGCGGTCGATCTGGCGCGCGAAGCGGTTGTAGGCCAGCACCGCCGGGATCGCGGCGAACAGTCCGATCGCGGTGGCCACCAGCGCTTCGGCGATGCCCGGCGCGACGGTGGCCAGCGTGACCTGGGTCAGGTTGGACAGGCCGACGAAGGCGTGCATGATCCCCCAGATGGTGCCGAACAGGCCCACGTACGGCGAGACCGAGCCCACCGACGCCAGGAAGGACAGGTGCGATTCCATCGCGTCGAGTTCGCGCTGGAAGCTGGCGCGCATCGCGCGGCGGGCGCCGTCGAGCAGCTGGCCGGAGTCGACCACGCGCTTCTCGCGCAGCTTCAGGAACTCGCGCATGCCGGAGGCGAAGATGCGCTCCAGCGGGGCGCCGTCGGCGCGGTTCGAGACGCTGTTGTAGAGGTCGTTGAGGTTCTTGCCGGACCAGAACTCCTGCTCGAAGCCCTCGTTGCGGGAGCGGATGCGGCCGAGCGAGATGAGCTTGCTGAAGATCACGCTCCAGCTGGCCAGCGACACCAGCAGCAGCGCGGCGATCACCAGCTGCACCGTGAGGCTGGCATGGGCGATCAGGGAAACGATGGAGAGGTCTTGGTTCATGAGGTCGACGGGCGGTGGTCGGGGATCAAGGGCGGATCGACGGTGGAGATCCATCCTGGAATTGTGACAAGTCTGGCGGGGTCCCTGGCAAACGACGGACCAGCCACATGCAAAGAAGCGTGTCAGCGGGCGGGGGGCGAGGGCGCCACGGCGCCCGGGGCGGGCTGCAGCGCTTGCAGGATGCGTGCCGGGATGCGCGCGGGTTTCAGGCTGATGGCGTCGACGCAGCCGATGCGGATGCGGCCTTGCGTGAGCAGCTGTTCGCCGCGCCAGACCTGCTGGTCGATCACGAGGCTCGCCCGACCGACCTCGGCCGGCACGACGCTGACGCGCAGCCAGTCGTCCAGCCGCGCCGGCGCCAGATAGCGCAGGGCGGTGTCGCTGACGACGAACATCAGCCCCTCGTCGCGGCGCATCGCCTCCTGCTCGAAGCCCAGGCCGCGCAGCCATTCCGTGCGGGCGCGCTCCATGAACTTCAGATAGTTGGCGTAGAAGACGACGCCGCCGGCGTCGGTGTCTTCCCAGTAGATGCGCAGCTCGTGATGGTGGACGGCCAGCGCCGGCGAGGCGCCGGAGACGGCGAGCGGGCCGCCGAGCAGGGCGGGGACCGTGGCGGCGACGCCGTCGGCGCGAGGATCCGAATCGGGATCGGAAGGGGAACCGGAACTCATGCCGGGATGATAGGGCGTCTGGCGGCCGCACCCGGTCCGGGCAGCCGCAGGCGCGGCCCGCCCGTCGCGATCCCCCTGCCGGGTGGGGGGCTGGCACGCCGCGTGCTCTGTCGGTTCGTGTTCTTCATGTGACGCGCCATGCACCCCTTTGATCTCGACTACATCGGTCAACTCGCCACCGCGGCGGTCACGCCCAAGGGCCGGCAGGCGTCCCAGGCGTCCCGGCTGGCCTCCCGCCGCATCGAGGCGATGCGCACCTCCGACGACCCGCACCAGCGGGTGCTGGGGGCCGGGGGCATCGCGGGGCTGGGTCAGCGCGCCGACCTCGCGAAGACAGGACGCATCCTGAAGCCGACCAATCTGTAACGGACGACGCCGCGAGCGGGTTCAGGCCCGGGCCTTCAACTGGTCCAGGCGGGCGCTCACGCGCTCGAGCGCCTCGCGGAGATCGGCCATGCTGCTCGCGAAGGACAGGCGCAGGAAGCGTTCGCCGAAAGCCGGGCCGAAGTCGCGGCCGGGCGTGAGCGCGACCTGCGCGTGTGCCATCAGGTCCATGCACAGGTCCCAGCTGGAGAGCCCGGTGCCGGAGGCGTCGGCCCAGGCGTAGAACGCACCGTCGGGCACGACGGGAACGGGCAGGCCCATGGCCTCGAGCGCGGGCACGACGACGTCGCGACGTCGGCGAAGCTCCTCGCGGCGGCGTTCGTATTCGGTGATCGACGCGGGCTCGAAGCAGGCCAGTGCCGCGTGCTGCGCGATCGTCGACGGGCAGATGTAGAGGTTCTGCGCGAGCTTCTCGACCGCGCCGACCATCGCCGGCGGCAGCACCAGCCAGCCGAGCCGCCAGCCCGTCATGCCGAAATACTTGGAGAAACTGTTGATCGACACGACGTCGTCTCCGAGCGTCAGCGCGCTGCGCGCATAACGGTCGTCGTAGCCGAGCGGCTGGTAGATCTCGTCGACGACGGTGACGCCGCCGCGCTCGCGCACGAAGGCGTGGATGCCGGCGAGTTCCTCCGGCGGGATGGAGGTGCCGGTCGGGTTGCTCGGCGAGGCGAGCAGCACGCCTCGGCTGCGGGGGCTCCAGTGCGCGCGCAGCCGGTCGAGGCTGAGCTGGAACCGTTCCCCGGCAGTCGACGGGATCAGCACCGGCGTCGCGTCGACGGCGGCGACGAAATGGCGGTTGCAGGGGTAGCTCGGGTCCGGCATCAGGACGTCGTCGCCGGCCTGGAACAGCGCCAGGCAGGCCAGCTGCAGGGCGGCGGACGCGCCGGCGGTGACGACGATGCGATCGGGATCCAGGGTCAGGTGTTGCGTCTGGCCGTACCAGTCGGCGATGCGCTGGCGCAGCGCGCGCAGGCCGTTGGCCTGCGTGTAGGGGATGCGGCCCTCGGCGGTGAAGCGCGCGGCGGCCTCACGGACGCCGGGGCTGGCGCCGAAGTCGGGCTCGCCGATGTTCAGGTAGATCATGCGCCGGCCGCCCTGCGCCGGATCGCAGACGGCGGAGCGGGCGATCTCGTCGGCCCGCTTGGCGCATTCCATGACGTAGAACGGGTCGATGCGCGCTACTCGATCGGACAGTTTCATGACGGAATGATAGGTCGTCCGCTTGCGGCAGAATGCTGCGGTCGTCTCCTGCGCGTCTCTGCGCGTCTCCTACGCGCTGTCACCGTCCCCATGTCGTCGTCCCGACAATCCGCACCCCCCTGGCTGCTCCTGCTCCTGCTGGTGTGCGGTCTGCTGGGCCGTCCGTTGCACGACGCATGGCACATCGCGCATCCGCCCGGCGAGTCCGAAGGCGCGGCCACGATCGTGTCGATCGCCGCTGGCGATGCGCGTGCGGTCCCTGCCGGCGACGAGGCAGGCGATCTGCAGGAGGCAGCCCAGGACGCCGATGACGCCGATAACGGCGTGAAGTCCGACGCCTGCGCCTGGTGCCTGTTCCACGCGCAGGCCGTGGCCTCTGGACACGCGCCCGATGCGCTGCTGAGCCATGCCGAAGCCGACACGCCCCCCGCGGTGCTGTCCCGCGAGCCGCTGCGCTCGCTCGTCTGGACCGTCGCGAAGCCCCGCGGACCCCCGTCCGCCTGAACCGCCGCTGCGCCGCGTGCGCAGACCACGTCCGCGCCGGGTGCGCGGGCGCTCCCCCCGGTCCACCTCGCCGGGGAGCCGTCGACCCGTCGTCACGTGCTCCCCGGGGTCACTCCTTGCCTTCCATGACCTCCCATTCCGTTTCGCGTGCCGGTGTCGCACGCTCGTCCGTGGCCGTCCGCGCCGTGCTGCTCCTGCTGCCTTCGCTCTGCGCCGCAGCCTCGTACGCGTCCTCCAACGGATCTTCCGACGGGGCCGCCGACACGGCGCCCGATGCGGTTCTCGACCCCGTCGGCGTCAAGGGCACACGCCAACCCTATCGGACGCTCGTCGTCACCGGCGCGATGAAGACCGACACCCCGGCGCGCGACCTTCCGCAGAGCGTGCGCGTGCTGTCCGAGACGCTGCTGACGGACGCCGGCGTCACGCGGCTCGACCAGGCGCTCGACCTCGCGAGCGGACTCTCCCGGCAGAGCAACCTCGGCGGCCTGTGGGACAGCTACGCCATGCGCGGCTTCACCGGCGATCCGAGCTTCGGCTCGGACTACCTGGTCAACGGCTTCAGCGCCAGCCGCGGCTACAACGGCGTGCGCGACACCGCGAACGTTGCCTCGGTCGAGGTGCTGAAAGGACCGGCCTCCGCGCTCTACGGCCGCGGCGAGCCTGGCGGCACGGTCAACATCACCACCCGCAAGCCGCTGTTCGTGCCCGAGCACGCGATCGGCTTCTTCGTCGGCAGCCACGGCAGCCACCGCACGACCGCCGAGTCGACCGGGCCCTTGAGCGAGCGCCTCGCATACCGCGTCACGGCCGCGCAGGACCGCGCCGGCAGCGACCGCGATCACGTCGAGTCGCGCCGCACGATGATCTCGCCGTCCCTGCTGTGGATGCCGGACGCCGACACGACGGTCTCCTATGAACTGGAGTTCTCGAAGCAGAGGGCGACTTTCGACCGCGGTGTCGTCGCGATCGACGGGCAGCTCGGCCGCGTCCCGCGCCACGCCTTCTACGGCGAGCCCGACGACGGGCCGACCGCCACGCGCAGCGTCGGCCATCAGCTCTTCGTCCAGCACCAGATCAACGACGACTGGTCGCTGCAGACCGGCCTCAGCCACCGGGACAGCGCGCTGGACGGCGTCGCAACCGAGGCGCGTTTCCTGCAGGCCGACAAGCGCACGCTGGTCCGCCAGCGACGCACGCGCGCGTTCGACGGCACCGACCTGTCGGGACGCCTCGAACTGCTGGGCACCGTGCGCGCGGCCGGTCTCACGCACCACCTGCTGTTCGGCGCCGACGCCTACCGTTTCGTCGACCAGCGCGAGCAGTACCGCGTCGCGACCTCGACGCCGATCGACCTGTTCGAGCCGGTCTACGGCGCGACGCCGCCCGCGATGGTGCTGAACACCTGGACGCGCGAGGAGCAGAAGTCACGCTCCGTCTATGCGCAGGATCAGATGGACCTTGGCACGCGCTGGAAACTGCTCGTGGGCCTGCGCCACGACAGCTACGACCAGTCGTTGCTGAACCGACGCAGCGGCATCACGACCGAGCAGTCGCTCGGCGCGACCTCGCCGCGTGCGGGCGTCGTCTATCAGCCGAGCGGCACGGTCTCGCTCTATGCGACCGCCTCGCGCAGCTTCCGGCCCAACAGTGGCGTGAGCCGCAGCTACACGCCGTTCCCGGCGGAGAAGGGCCGTTCCACCGAGGCCGGCGCGAAGTACGACGCCGCCGACGGCCGGCTGTCCGCCACGCTGGCCGTCTACCGCATCGAGAAGGACAACGTGCTGACGCCGGATCCGACCGATCCCAACAACTTCTCCATCGCGGCCGGCGAGGTGCGCAGCCAGGGCGTGGAGCTCGACGTCGGCGGCGAAGTGGCCCGCGATCTGCGCCTGTCCTTCGCCTACGCGTTCACGGACGCGCAGGTGACCCGCGACAACAACACCTTCCTCGTCGGACGGCAGCTCGCCAACGTGCCCCGGCAGAGCGCGACGCTGCTGCTGGTGCAGGGCTTCGCGCTGGGCGCGGGACAGGCGACGGCGGGCTTGGGCGTGAACCTCGTCGACCGGCGCGAAGGCGCCGTCGCGCCGCTCACCCCCGCCGACGATGTCGGCCTTCCCGGCTACGCGACGCTGAAACTGCTCGGCAGCTACCGACCCGACAAGCAGTGGTCCTTCGCCCTTGACATCGACAACCTGCTCGACCGCGACTACTACGCCAGCGCCTACAGCCAGGTCTGGGTCGCGCCGGGCGCGGGCCGCAAACTCACCCTGTCCGCACGTTATGCGTTCTGACGTTCACACCCCCGCGCCAGCGTCGTCGGGCATCGGCTCGCGCATCGCCTCGATCGACGCGCTGCGCGGCTTCGTGATGATCGTCATGCTGCTCGATCACGTGCGCGAGACCTTCTACCTGCACCTCCAGGTGACGGACCCGATGACCGTGCCCGGCACGCCGCCGGAGCTCTTCTTCTCGCGGCTCGCGGCGCACCTGTGCGCGCCGGTGTTCGTGTTCCTGAGCGGGCTGTCGGCCTGGCTCTACGCGAACCCCGACGACTCGCCGCGGCGCGACGTCCGGCGTTTCCTGCTCAAGCGCGGCTTGCTGCTGATCGGCCTGGAGCTCACGCTGGTCAACTTCGCCTGGAGCGCGAGCTTCAGCGTGATCTACCTCCAGGTGATCTGGGCGATCGGCGTCAGCATGCTGGCGCTCGCGCTGCTTTCGGGCTTGCCGCGCCGGGCGCTCGCGGGCATCGGGCTGGTGATCGTCGGCGGACACAACGCGCTCGCCGGCCTGTCGGTGCCGCCGGACAGCCTCTGGCATGCGCCGTGGACCCTGATGCTGCATCGCGACTGGCTGATCCCCGAGGGGTTCGTGAAGGTGCGCGTGAGTTATCCGGCGTTGCCGTGGGTCGGCGTGATCCTGCTGGGCTTTGCGTTGGGACCGCTGTTCGCACGCGCGTCCGATGCGGGCCAGCGGCGGCGCGCGCTGCTGGGACTCTCGGCGGCGTGTCTGCTCGCGCTTGGGGTCCTGCGCGGCTTCAACCTCTATGGCGAGAACGCGCCTTGGGTGGCGGGCGCCACGACGCTGGTGACGGCGATGTCCTTCCTGAACTTCACGAAGTACCCGCCGTCGCTGGATTTCCTGCTGCTCACGCTGGGGATCGGCCTGACGCTGCTGGCCGCGTTCGAACGTTGGCGCAACGCCTTCACCCGCCTGTGCGCGGTCTTCGGCGGCGCGCCGATGTTCTATTACCTGCTGCACCTCTACGTGCTGCTGATCGGGTATCGCGTCCTGCTCGCGGTCCTCGGGCCCAACCAGGGCGAGCGCTTCGGCGTGGACGCCGGCCAGTTCCCGTGGATCTGGGGCGTCTGGCTCACGCTGGTGCCGCTGCTCTATCCGCCGGTGAAGGCCTTCGCGGCCTACAAGCGGCGCACGCGCCGCGCCTGGGTGAAGTACCTGTGACCGCACCGGCCCGCAGCCGGGGGCGGCGGGTCCGACGCGGCTGGCTCAGCGCACGAAGCGGTTGCCTTCGCCGACGATGGAGAGGTCCGCGAAGTCCAGGCCGGAGTGGTCGGTCGGGCTGTAGCTGATCTCCAGGCCGCCGATGTTGACCTTCTGCATGTTCTCCAGCGTGTCGCGCAGCTTCTGGCGCGTGGGGTGCGGGCCGGCGCGGCGCAGCGCTTCGACCAGCACCTTCGCGCCGGCGAAGCCTTCGACCATGGCCGGCGTGATGTCGCCGTGCCCTTGCGCGGTGGAGAGCGTCTGCGCCTCGGTCACGATGGCGGCGTTGCGGGAGCGCTCGTAGGGGAACACCTGCCCGACGATGATGCCGCGCGCGTTCTTGCCCAGCGAGGCGACGAAGCCCGACGAGGCGTTGTTGGACAGGGTCACGATCTGGACGCGCGAGCCGCCGTCGCGCAGCGCGGTCACGCCGTCCACCACGGCCTGGCCCGAGCCCAGGATGATGACGGCCTGCGCCGAGGTCGACTGCGTCTTGGCGACGGTCGCCTTGAAGTCGGGATGCGCGCGATCGAATTTCTCGACGAAGGCCGCCGTCTTGCCCACCGCGGCGAAGCCCGCCATCACACCGACCACCGCGTCCGCGCCGAAGGAGTCGTCGACCTGGGCCACGCCGATCTTCTCGATGCCGATGAGGCTCAGGTGACGGACCGCGCGCTCCGCTTCACGCTGGTAGGTCGCGCGGACGTTGAAGAGCCACGGATGGACGGGCTTGTGCAACACCATGGCGCCGGTGGACGGGGCGATCAGGGGCACGCGGTGCTCGGTGAGCAGCGGCATGATGGCCTGGTTGTGCGGCGTGCCGCGCGTCAGGAAGAGTGCCAGCACGTTGTTGTCGACGATCAGCGTCTTCGCGTTCTCGGCCGCGAGCTTCGGATCGAACTTGTCGTCCAGCGAGATCAGCTTGATCTTTTCGCCGTGCACGCCGCCGGCCTTGTTGACCGAGTCGAGGTAGAGCCTGGCGCCGTCGGTCGTTTCCTTGACGCTGGCCGCGACCGAGCCGGTAAAGCCGGAGGTCTGGCCGATGAGCACCTCGGCGTGGGAGGTCGTCGCGAGGGTGGTCGCGAAGAGGAGGGGGAGCATCAGCCCACAGAGAGTTCTCACGTGCGTTCCTGGCAGATTGTTGGGGGCCGCCATGATCGGGCGAATGGCGGCCCTGTTCGTGGTCATCGCGCCACGCCGGTGCACTTGGGCGAACACCGGTGCGAAGCGTTGTCTCAAGGTGCGAAGCGCCGCATCCCGGTGCCTCCATCGGCGGAATGTACGCAGATGTGGGAACACCGATTGCAGGGGCTTCCCGCATTTGGCGCCAGGAGTTGCATTGAGTTACCCCGACATCGGATCGCACGGCGTGATCGGCAATCTCCGCACGACGGCGCTCGTGTGCACCGACGGCACGATCGATTTCTTCTGCTTCCCGCGTTTCGACTCGCCCAGCGTGTTCCTTTCCTTGCTGGATGCGCGGCGGGGCGGGCGTTTCAGCATCCGGCCCATGGACCTCGCCGGGACGCACACGCGGCAGATGTATCTGCCCGACACCAACGTGCTGTTGACCCGTCACATGTCGGCCGAGGGGATGATCGAGGTCATCGATTACATGCCGGTTCGAAAAAATGGTCCGCAGAGCGCCCTCGTGCGACGCGTCCGTTGCATCCGGGGCACGCAGCGCTTCGAGATGCGCTGCGAGCCCCGGTTCGACTATGGGCGCGCGGACTGCGAGGCCCACGTCGGCAATGACGGCAATGACAGTGACAGCCGCGACGACGGCCTGCGGGCGACATTCCTGATCGGCGCGTCGCCGGGACCGATGCAATTGCGCAGCACGGTCCCGTTGCAGGTCGATCCCGATGGCACCGGCGCCGTGGGGACCGTCGGGGCGGTGATGGACCTGAAGGCGGGCGACGAGGTGGGCTTCGTTTTCGAATGCGTGATCGAGCGGCCCACCGACGACGAGGACCTCCATGCCTTCCTGGAGGCGTCCTTCACCGAGACGGTGGCGTACTGGCAGGCCTGGAGCGCGCGCTCGTCCTATCGCGGCCGGTGGCGGGAGATCGTGCTGCGCTCGGCGCTGATCCTGAAGCTGCTGAGCTCGGCGGAGCACGGCGCGATCATCGGCGCGGCGACGTTCGGCCTGCCCGAGCACGTCGGGGGCGTGCGCAACTGGGATTACCGCTACTGCTGGATCCGTGACGCCGCGTTCACCGTCCATGCGCTGCTGCGGCTGGGCTACACCGAGGAGGCCGACCGCTTCATCGGCTGGGCCAAGGGCCGTGCGGACGACGACGAGGACGGCGCCCGGCCGCAGGTGCTGTATGCCGTCGACGGCAGCCGCGTCGACGGGGAGATCGAGCTCGACCACCTGTCCGGCTACCGCGACTCCCGGCCGGTGCGCGTGGGCAATGCCGCGGCGACGCAACTGCAGCTGGACGTGGTGGGGGAGCTGGTCGACGCGATGTACCTGGCCGACAAGCATGGGCCCGCGCCGTCCATCGATGTCTGGCGTCGATTGACGGCGCGCATCGACTGGCTGTGCGAGCACTGGGACCAGCCCGACGACGGCATCTGGGAGATGCGCGGCGAGCGGCGCGATTTCCTCTCGGGCCGACTGCTGAGCTGGGTGGCGCTGGACCGCGCGCTGCGCATGTCCAAACGTTATGCGCGCCCGGCGCCGGTGCTGCGCTGGGTCGAGACCCGCGACGCCATCGCGTCGCAGATCATCGACGAGTTCTGGCATCCCGGGAAACAGGCCTTCGTGCAATACCGCGGCGGCGACACGCTGGACGCGGTCGTGCTGCTGATGCCGATGGTGAAGTTCATCGGTTCCAGCGATCCGCGCTGGTTGTCCACGCTCGATGCCGTGGGGCGCGAACTGAGCGTGGACGGGCTGGTCGCGCGATACACGACGGCGGACGGCGTCGATGCCGACAACCTGGACGGCCTGCACGGGCAGGAGGGCGCCTTCATGGCGTGCTCGTTCTGGTACGTCGAGTGCCTGGCCACGGCGGGCCGCGTCGACGAGGCGCGGCTGCACTTCGACAAGATGCTGACCTATGCCAACCACCTGGGGCTGTATGCCGAAGAGATCGGACGCGGCGGCGAGCACCTGGGCAACTTCCCGCAGGCGCTGACCCATCTGGCGCTGATCAGCGCGGCGCTCGCGCTGGACGGGGCCCTCGAGCGCGGAGGCGCGGCTTCATGAAAACGCACATGCTGGCACAACAGGTGGCCCTCGTCACGGGGGCGAGTTCGGGCATCGGCAAGGCGATCGCCGTGGCGATGGCGGACGCCGGCGCGTCCGTGGTGGTCAATTTCCATTCGCAGCCGGACGCGGCGCGCGAGGTGGTCGAGCACATCGCGCGGCACGGGGGACGCGCGATCGCGGTGAAGGCCGATGTCGGCTCGGAGTCCGACGTCGAACGCCTGTTCGAAGAGGCGGTGACCGCCTTCGGCCGGGTGGACATCCTCGTGGCCAATTCCGGCATCCAGCGCGACGCGCCCATCGGCGAGATGACGCTCGAGCAGTGGAACCAGGTGATCGCCACCAACCTGACCGGGCAGTTCCTGTGCGCACGCGAGGCGGTGCGGCTGTTCCGCCGACAGGGCCGGAGCAGGGGACCGGGGGACGGCCGGCGAGAGGGCCAGCGAGAGGGCCAGCGAGAGGGCGCAGACGAGGCGCCGTCGCGCGCCTTGGGCAAGATCATCCACATCAGCTCCGTCCATCAGCTCATCCCCTGGGCGGGCCATGCGAACTATGCGGCGTCCAAGGGTGGCATCGATCTCTTCATGCGCAGCCTGGCGCAGGAAGTGGCGGAGGAGGGCATCCGCGTCAATGCGATCGCGCCGGGCGCCATCGCCACGGCGATCAACCGCGAGTCGGTGGAAGACGAGGCTGCCCGCAAGAAGATGCTGTCGCTCATCCCGTACGGCCGCATCGGCGCGCCCGAGGACGTCGCGGCCGCGGCACTCTGGCTGGCCAGCGATGCCTCGGACTACGTGGTGGGCACGACGCTGTTCATCGACGGCGGGATGAGCCTGTATCCGGAGTTCCGGGACGGAGGCTAGAGGCTGCGCTGCCTGAGCGGCGCTTGAGGCGCTTGAGGCCCTTGAGGCCCTTGAGGCCCTTGAGGCCTGGGCGGACGCTGCAAGTCCCTGAGGATGTGCTCGAGGTCCTTGAGCGCGGCGGCGGCCGTGCCATAGGGACTCGATCCGCCGCCCACGAGCGTCAGTTCGCCCATCAGGTCGGTGACGACGTGGACCGACTTCGCGCGTCCGTGGGCCCGTGCGAACGGATGATCCGGTCCGCACAGCGCGATGCCGACCGACGCCTCGCACGCGCCGGTCGATCGGTCGACGCGGCCGACGAGGCGCGGGACGACACCCTGCGCCTTCCAGCGGCGCACATCCGCCAGCGTCACGTGATCGATGCCCTGGCGCTCCATCGTCTGCACGTCGATGACGTCGCCGAAGGCCGCGCTGCACAGGATCGCGATCTTGCACGCGGTGTCCCAGCCGTGGGTATCGAGCGTCGGATCGGACTCCGCGACGCCCAGCCGCTGCGCTTCGGCGAGCGCGTCGGCGAAGTCGCACTCCCTGTCCATCATCTCGGACAGGATGATGTTGGTCGTGCCGGTCACGATGGCGGAGAGCGACGTCACCTCGCAGCCCGCCAGGTTGTACTGGACCAGGTCGACCGTCGGCATGGCCGATCCCGCGGCGCCGCTCACCTTGAGGGCCAGCCCCCGGCGGCTGGCTTCCGCGTGCAGGCCGGGGAAGTCGCGGACCAGCGCGCCCTTGGAGATCGCGATCACGTGCATCTGCCGGTGGAACGCTTGCCGGATGTAGCCGAGCGCCGCGCCGCCGGTGCGGAAGTCGGTCGGGCTCGCCTCGATCAGCAGGTCCGCCGGCACCTGCTCGATGAAGGTTTCACCGGTCAGACCCTGGGTGTAGCCGGCGCGGTCCGACAACGCTTCCAGACTCAGGCCCCCCTCGTCGATGAGTCCGGCGGAGGAGCCGCAGATGCCGACGACGCGCACATCCAGATCGAATTGCTGGCGATAGCGGGCTGCCCGGGCCGAGAGCAGTTCCGCCACCTTGCGGCCGATGCCGCCGAAGCCGGTGATCGCGATATGGAGTCGGGCCATGGGGAAATGCGCCGCGCGCGTAGGGAGGTGAGAAGGCAGCGTGGATTCTGCGTCATGCCGACGACAGGGCGTCGGCGTATCAGGCAAGCGTTCTGGAGAATCGTGCGAGACCGTTCCGCTGCCCGGCGGCAGAGTGATCCTTCTGTTGAAGACCAGGAGTGACCGCCATGCAGAGTGCCATCGTCCCCCGTCGCTCGGCCCGTCGCTGGCATCGCGCGATCGTGCCGCTCATCGTCGGGCTCATCCCGCTGTCGATGACGCAGACGCTCCACGCGGAATCGACGAATGCGCGTGCCGTCTCCCTGGAGCCCCAGCTCGCCGAGCACAACCGCGCCCGAGTCGTCGAGGCTTTCGACGCCTGGGCCAAGGGCGGCAACCGCTTCTTCGATGACCTGCTGTCGCCGTCGGTGCGCTGGACCATCCGTGGCAGTGGTCCTTACGCCGGGACCTATGTCGGTCTGGAGGACTTCGTCACCCGCGCGGTGCGTCCGTTCTCGTCGAGGCTGTCGACACCGGTCCGGCCAGTGGCCGTGCACCATGTCTTCGCGCAGGGCGACGACGTCGCCGTGCATTGGGACGGCGAGGCCCGGGCGCGCGACGGAAGGCCGTATCGCAACAGCTACGTCTGGATCTTCCGCATGAAGGACGGGCGCGTGTCGGAGGCCACCGCTTTCCTCGATCTGGTGCCCTACGAGGACGTCATCCGACGGGTGCCGTTGCCGACCCCCTCGCCTTGATCGTTGCGTTCACGTCGATGCTGTCGCCTTGCACAGCTCGAACACCAGCGCGCGCAGCCATTGGTGCCCCGGATCCTTGTCCTGGCGCGGATGCCACATCTGGGACACGGTGATGGGCGCTGTCGGCACGGGCAAGGGGAGCGCGCGCAGCGCGCCCTGAACCCGGTCGGGTGGGAAGAAGGAGGAGGGCACCAGCGCCACGAGGTCCGTCGCGGCCGCGATCGACAGCGCGGCGCGGAAGCTCGGCACGACGACCGCCACACGACGCACCAACCCGCGTGCCGCGAGCGCCTCGTCCACCGGGCCCGCGCGGCGGCCGCGACGCGAGGTCACGACGTGGGCGCAGGCCGCATAACGAGCCGCATAACCAGCCGCATGACCAGCCGCATGACGCGCTGTGCCGAGTTCAGGTTCATCGAGCAGCGCGTGGCCCACGCGCACCGCCGCGACGAAGTGATCGCGGTAAAGCGCCTGGATCCGGACCTCGGGACCGGACGCTCCGAGCACGCCGATGTCGAGGTCGATGAGGCCTTCACGCAGCGGGCGGACGTCCTTGTCCGGCTTGGGCGCGAAACGCAGGCACACGCCCGGCGCCTCCTCGGCCGCGCGGGCGACCAGCGCCGGTGCGAAGGACTCGATGAAACCGTCGTTCGCGCGCAGCGTGAAGGTCCGGTCGAGCTTGCGCAGGTCCCAACCCGCACCCGCCGGCTGCAGTACGGCGCGCGCGCCCTGGGCCAGTTCCCGGACCTGCTCGCGCAAGGCCAGCGCGTGCGGCGTGGGCACCATCGTGCGGCCCGCGCGCACGAGCAGCGGGTCGCCGGTGGCCTCGCGCAGCCGGGCCAGCGTGCGGCTCATCGCGGATTCGCTGAGCCGAAGGCGCTCGGCGGCCTTCGCCACGCTGCCCTCGGCGAGCAGCGCGTCCAGCGCGGTGAGCAGGTTGAGATCGATGTCGGCCATCGCGGCACGCTAGCACGCGCGCGAGCGGTGCGGATGGCGTCCCGTGCAGGAACTCCCTGCGCCCGGCGCGCTGGTCGCGTCGCCGGGCGGCTCCTATGCTGGACGCCACCGCCTGCCGAGTCGCCTCCCCGATGTCCGCCATCTTGCCTGCTTCGTCCGATTCCGATCCTGATGCCGACGGCGTGCCGCTGCCGCGACGTCACGCCGCGGTCGCCGCGCTGCTCGGCGCGATCGCGCTGGTCGTGCTGGACGGCGCGATCGCCAATGTCGCGCTGCCCAACATCGCGCAGACCCTGAACAGTTCGGCCGCCGACGCCATCTGGGTCGCGACGGCATATCAACTCGCGGTGGTGATGTTCCTGCTGCCCGCATCGGCCCTCGGCGAGCGCCTTGGCTATCGTCGCGTCTTCGTCGCGGGGGTGTCGCTCTTCATCGCGGCGTCGGCGCTGTGCGCGCTGGCACCGTCGCTGGGATGGCTGGTCGCGGGTCGCTGCCTGCAGGGCCTGGGCAGCGCGGCGGTGATGCCGCTCGGCCTGGCGCTGCTGCGCTTCACCTATCCGAAGCGGCTGCTCGGACAGGCCATCGCGTACAACGCGCTGGCCGTCGCGGGCGCGTCGGCGGCCGGCCCCGCCCTCGGCGCGGCGATCCTGTCGGTGGCCGGCTGGCCCTGGTTGTTCGCGGTGAACCTGCCGGTCGGCCTGCTGGTGTTGATCGCCGCCCGCGGACTGCCCGACACGCCCGGCACGCGGCGCCCGCTGGATGTCGTGAGCGTCGCGCTCAACGCGGGAATGTTCGCGGCCTTCGTGCTCGGCGGCGACCAGGTGCTGGCCAGGCCGCTGGCGGGCGGCGCGCTGCTCATCGCGGCGATCGCCTGCGGCGCAATGCTGGTCCGTCGTGAGTTGCCACGCGCGGCGCCGCTGATTCCCATCGACCTGCTGCGTTCGCCGTCGTTCCGGATGTCGATCATCGCGTCCGTGTGCTGCTTCACGGGGCAGATGGCGAGCTACGTCGCGCTGCCGTTCTACATGCATCACGTGCTGGGGCTGGGCGTGCTCGAAACCGGCCTGCTGATGACGCCCTGGCCGCTGGCGGTGATGCTGGCCGCGCCCCTGTCCGGCCGCCTGGCCGACCGCCTGCCGACGGCGTGGCTCTGCGCCGCGGGCGCCGCGTCTCTCGCCACCGGGCTCGCGCTCTGCGCGGTCTGGCCCCTGCACGAGGATCCGCGATGGCCGCTGATCGTCTTCACCGCGCTGGCGGGGTTGGGCTTCGGCTTCTTCCAGACGCCCAACAACCGCAACATGCTGCTGTCGGCGCCGAAGGAGCGCAGCGGGGCGGCCGGCGGCGCGCAAGGCGTGGCACGCCTCACCGGTCAGACGCTGGGCAGTCTGCTGATGGGCTTGCTGTTCACGTGGCGGCCCGCGTCACGCGCGTCGCACGCGGGGCTGGGGATGGCTGCGGGATTCGCGCTGGTCGCGGGACTGGTGAGCGTGTGGCGAGGGCGTGCGACTTAGCGGCGACGCGCTCTTATCTTGATCGAATCGATGTGATTCCTTGCCCCCGCATCGGCCGCACCAATGAAAAAGGCCGACGGCCCCCTTGCGGGAGCGACGTCGGCCTCGATCCGCGCGGAGATCAGCTGCCGCGCACAGCCTTGACCTCGACGGGACGCAGGTCGATCGCGGCACGGTCCAGCACGCCGTTGACGTACTTGTGGCCGTCCGTGCCGCCGAAGGACTTGGCCAGTTCGACGGCCTCGTTGATCGCGACCTTGTACGGGATGTCGATGCAGTTCTTCAGCTCGTACGCGCCGATCATCAGGATCGCGTGCTCGATCGGGGACAGCTCGGTCGTCTTGCGGTCCGCATGAACGGCCAACACGGCGTCCAGCGCGGCCGCTTCTTCGATCGCGCCGTTGAACAGCTTGTCGTAGTGACCGCGATCGGCCTTCTCGAAGCCTTCCTGCTCACGCGTGTGCGCGTCGATCACGCCCAGGTCGTCGCCGGTCACCAGCCACTGGTAGATGCCCTGCAGCGCGTGCTCGCGCGAGCGGCGGCGGGCCGACTTGGCCGGCGCCTTCTTGGCGGCCGGCTTGCCGCCCGGATTGCCGCCGCTCTTGGAAGCGGGCTTGCCGGCGGGAGAGTTGTCGTTCGTGTTCACTTGAGTTCTTTCAGCAGCTGTGCCATCTCGACGGCAACGGTCCCGGCATCGCGGCCCTTGTCTTCGGCCCGCGCCCAGGCCTGTTCCTCGTTCTCGACCGTCAGGATCGCATTGGCGATCGGCAAACGGTGGTCCAGCGTCAGGCGCGTCACGCCGGCACCGCTCTCGTTGGCGACCAGTTCGAAGTGGTAGGTCTCGCCGCGGATGATGCAGCCCAACGCGACCAGCGCGTCGAACTTGCCGCTCACCGCCATGGCTTGCAGCGCCACCGGCACTTCCAGCGCGCCCGGCACGGTCACGTGGCGGATGTCGGTCTCCTCAACGCCCAGCCGCGCCAGTTCGCCCAGGCAGGCCTTGGCCAGCGCCGTCGTCAGTTCATCGTTGAAGCGCGCCTGGACGATGCCGACGCGCAGGCCCCGTCCGTCGAGCCGGGTCGATTGACCCTTGTCAGATCCTTGCATGCGGTCCTCAGCAATTCTTGTCGTTGGCGCCCGCCTGGGCCGCCTGGAAGCCGGTGACCTCCAGTCCGTAGCCGGTCATGCTCGGCATGCGGCGCGGGCTGCCCAGCAGCTTCATCCGCTGCACGCCGAGTTCGCGCAGGATCTGCGCGCCCACGCCGTAGGTGCGCAGGTCCAGGGTCTGGCGCGTGTCTTCAGCAGCCTCCGGCTGCAGGCGCGCCAGCAGCGCTTCCGCGTCCTCGCCGCAGTTCAGCAGCACCGCGACGCCGGAACCCTCGCGCTGGATCGCCGCCAGCGCCTGGGGCAGCGGCCAGCTGTGGCCGCAACGGCCGGCGTCCAGCAGGTCCATCGCCGAGAACGGCTCGTGCACCCGCACCAGGACCTCCTGGTCGGGCTGCCACTGGCCCAGCACCAGCGCCATGTGCACGTTGTTCGAGCGGTCGCGGAAGATGTGGCAGTCGAAACGTCCCTCGCGCGTGTCCAGCGGACGCTGGGAGATGCGCTGCACGATCGATTCGTTGCGGCTGCGGTATTCGATCAGGTCGGCGATGGTGCCGATCTTCAGGCCGTGTTCCTTGGCGAAGATCTCCAGGTCCGGCAGACGGGCCATGGTGCCGTCGTCGTTCATGATCTCGCAGATCACGCCGGCGGGCGTCAGCCCGGCCATGCGCGACAGGTCGCAGCCGGCCTCGGTGTGGCCGGCGCGCATGAGCACGCCGCCGTCCTGCGCCTGCAGCGGGAAGATGTGGCCCGGCTGCACCAGGTCCGCCGCGACCGCGCCCTTGGCGACCGCGGCCTGCACGGTGCGCGCGCGGTCCGCCGCCGAGATGCCGGTCGTGACGCCGGTGGTCGCCTCGATCGACACGGTGAAGGCGGTGCCGTGCTTGGTGCCGTTGCGGGTGGCCATGGGCGGCAGCTGCAGCAGTTCGCAGCGCTCGCGGGTCAGGGTCAGGCAGATCAGGCCGCGGCCATGCTTGGCCATGAAATTGATCGCTTCCGGCGTGACGTGGTCGGCGGCGAGGACGAGGTCTCCCTCGTTCTCGCGGTCCTCTTCGTCGACGAGGATGACCATGCGGCCGGCCGCCAGCTCGGCGACCAGCTCGGGAATCGGTGAAATAGGCATGGGTGCGATTGTAGGCGGGGCGGCCCGCCTGTCCGGGGCGCGGGGTTCCTCGACGGGGTTCCTGGGCGGGGCTACGCGGCGATCGGCCGCAGGCGCAGACGCAGGTCGCCCCCGACGGACCGGCAATCGACCATCCGCAAGCGCGGCGCCCCGTCGAGCGCGGTGAGTCCGCCCAGGTCGACCATGCCGCGCCCTTCGCCCAGCAGCAGGGGCGCGACGTAGATCAGCAGTTCGTCGATCAGCCCGGCGCGCAGCAACGAGCCGTTGAGCTTGTAGCCGGCCTCGATGTGGAGCTCGTTGACCTGACGTCTGCCCAGGTCGCGGATCGCCGCGCCGAGGTCGACCTTGCCTCGGACCGGATCGGCGACGGAGACCAGTTCTGCCCCCCGGTCCACCAGCGCGGTGCCGCGCTCGCCCGGTTCGGCCAGGGCGTGATAGATCAGCAACTGCCCGGGCGGCGCCAGCAGCCGCGCCGCCGGCGACAGTTCCAGGCGCGAGTCGATCAGCACCCGCTGCGGCTGCAGCACGGTGTCGACGTCGCGGACGTCCAGGCGGGGATCGTCCTCGCGCGCGGTGCCGATGCCGGTCAGCACCGCGCCGGCACGGCGGCGCCAGACGTGACCGTCGCGGCGCGCCTCCGGGCCCGTGATCCACTGGCTGACGCCGTTCGAGAGCGCCGTCCGCCCGTCCAGCGAGGCCGCGATCTTCATCCGCACGAAGGGGCGACCGTGCTGCATCCGGGTCAGGAAGCCGATGTTGAGTTCTCGCGCCTCGACGGCGCTGGGGTGGTCGGTCGCGAGTACATCCGTCGCGATGCCGGCGGCGCGCATGCGCGCGAGCCCTTGGCCGGCGACCTGCGGATTGGGGTCGCCCAGCGCCGCGACCACCCGGCCGACGCCGGCCGCGATCAAGGCGTCGCAGCAGGGCGGCGTGCGGCCGTGGTGGGCGCAGGGCTCCAGGGTGACGTAGACGGTGGCGCCGCGCACATCCTGACCCCGGGCCTGGGCGTCGCGCAGGGCCATGATCTCGGCATGCGCCTGACCGGCCGCCTGCGTGTGCCCCTGGCCGAGCAGACGATCCTCACGGTCGACGATGACGCAGCCCACGCGCGGGTTCGGGTCGGTGAGGCCGATCGCGTCCTCGGCCAGGCGCAGGGCCTCGGCCATCCAATGGTCGTCGCGCGACATCGGCGCGTGGTCCGGGGCGTGGACATCGGCGTGGACATCGACGTGGACATCGACGTGGTGGGCGGGCGATCGGACTTCTTCCATGGCGGGGAGTCTAGCGGCGCGACCCCGGGGGAGTCTGGAGCAGGCCCGGGAGGGCCGGATCGTTGAGGGGAAGCAGGCTTTCGAGGGTGACGGACTGGAGGCGGCCGGTCCGGTCCGTCCATTGCACGCGCAGGCGCACGGGGCGCAGGGGCAGGATGACCGAGCCGGCATCGGGCGTGTCGCCATCGGCGCGGCCGAGCGCGTCGACGCTGAGCGCCGCACCGCCCGCGATGGAGAACGCGAGGTCCGGCCCTTCCCAGGTCAAGCCGGGGGAGGGGGCGTCCGGCTGCCAGCGCCAGCGCTCCAATTCGTTGCGGGCGAGGCGCAGCGCCTGGTCGTGGTGACGGGCTTCATCGGCGGCGATCCGCAGCCGGACCTGGAGCGTCATGAGGGCGATCGCGCCGATCGAGAGCAACACCAGGGCGACCAGGGCCTCGATGAGGGTGAATCCGCGGAGTGTCTTCATCGGTGCCTTCATCGGTTCGGTGTCCAGCCGCCCGGAACGGGCAGGAAACTCCCCATCTGCCGATGGATGCGATAGAGGACGCCGGCATCGTGGATGAGCTGGACCGAGCCGGCCTTGGTCACGGGGATCTCGCTGACCAGTGCCCCGCGCAGCGACGTCGGTTGATCCGCCGGCGGATGCCAATCCACGCCGTTGGCGGCGTAGATCACGCCCTGCGGGTGACCAGAGGCGAGCAGGTCCAGTCGGCCGTCGACCACCAGGACCAGCGGCGTGCCGTCGAGCGCCGGAGCCGGCCACTCGGTCAGACGGGCATCGCCGTCGACCCAGATCAGGCGGCGGCCGCGCGCCAGCGCCTGGGCCAGGGGGCCGCCGCAATCGTCGGTGCAGCGCAGGCGCGTGATGGCGGGTTGATCGCGGTAGCGAGCGGACGGATAACCGAAGACCCGGAGGAAGCTGCCCGGCCCTTCGACCAGCGCGGCCGGCGGCGGCAGGCGCAGCGCGCTGAGGAGCGCCAGCTGCTGGACGTTCTCCGTCACGCCGATCGGCCCGCCGGAGAGGTCGTCGCAGTCCGCGCGCCGGTCGCTGCAGCCGCGCACGATGAGCTTCAACTGCCCGATCCCGCCGGCATCGGCGAAGCGGATGCTGAACTGGGGTTGGGCCTCGCCGTCGGCGCGGGGGGCGGTGGTGGCGTCCCACGGCGTGCCGGCGGTGGCGGCGCAGCGGCAGGACCAACGCAGCGGGCCCGAGTTGGCGCAGGCCGGGATCGCAGGCGTTGCGGACGTCGGGGGCGGTGGGGTGGCGGCCGATCCGGAGGGCAGCGGCGGGGCGTGGTAATGACCGTCCGCGCCGATCAGGAGGAAGCGGCTGCGGAAGTCCGACGACACCGTGGCACCCGGTCCCGGTCCCGGTCGAAGCGACGCGGGTCGGCAGGCGTCGTCGATGGCGCCGCTGTTGAGCAGGGCGATGGCCCAGGCCATGCCCGACTCGGCGGCTTCGGAGGCCGCCGCCGCACGGAGATCATTGGCCGCCACCCGCTGCGCGGTCACCAGTTGCCTCGTCGCCCAGGCAGCGCCCAGCGCCAGCACACCCAGCAGCACCACGCACATGGTCAGGGTGGCGAGGCCGTGTTGCCGTCGCCGGATGAGTGGCGGGGTGAGTGGCGGGATGGGAGGACGAATGAGAGGGCGGAGGAGAGGCCGGTTCATGGGCAGTCTCCCGAGAGGGCGTCGTTGTGCAACTGACTGAGCAGTTCCAGGTGATGCCTGGCGCGTGCGTCATGCGTGGCCTCCGCATCGACCGCGACGGTCACCAGGCGCCTGGACAGTACCGACGGGCAGACGCTGTCCAGGGGATGGGCCCGGGCATCGACTCGCACCTCCAGCCTGTTCACGCGCAGCAGGTCGGGATCCGTCAGCGGCTGGTAACGACCGGCGATCAACTGGTCGATCCGGCCGTCGCTCAGCCGGAAGCCGGAGGTCTCCCGGACGCTGCCGGCACTCGGCGCGCTCCCGTCCCGGGCGAAGCTGTAGCTGACCCGCCGCCCCGCGTCCTCCACGGCGATCTCGGTGAAGGGGTTGCGGGCGGGGACATCCGTGTCGTCCTGCCAGACCCCGTCCTGCGCGCGGTCCCAGAACGCCGCGCGCCGCAGGTCCCGCAGGATGAGTTCGGCCGTGGCGCGCAGGTCCTGCTGAACCTGCAGCTCCAGCATGAGCCGGTGATGCTCCCCAAGCTGGATGCCCGCCATCGAGAAGGCCCCCGCGAGCAGCAGCAGGCTTACCGCCAGGCCGATCATGAACTCGACCAGGGTGAAACCTCGTTGTGTCATCGTTCGTGTCATCGTTGCGCCTCCTTCATTGCGGCCAGCAGACCGTGGCCTGCTCGACACCGTGGTCGTCAAAGCCGGTCGTGACGGTCGACCCGAGTTCGAGCCGGAGCGTCAACACCCGGCACCGCCGATCGCCGAGCTGATTGCCCTGCGCGACCGCCTCCACCTGATAACGCGTCGCATCGGCCTGGACGACGCGCAATCGATAGAGGCCGCTCCGCGTCGTCGCGGATTGCCCCAGATCCTCCAGGCGGTCGGCGTAGCGGGGATTGCGCGAGCGGAAACGTTCCTGGGCGAGCTGCATGGCCTGCAGCGCCTCGCGCGCCTCGGCGCGCCGGCCCTTCATGACCTGCTCGCGGAATCCGGGCAGGGTCAGCGCCGCCAGTACGGACACGATCGCCAGCACGGTGAGCAGTTCGATCAGGGAAAAGCCTTGCGTCTTCATGCGCACCTCGGCAGGCGGCCCAGCGCGCCGTCGGGCGTGCAGCTGCGCACGCGGCCGGTGATGCTGACGATGTGGCGGACCGAGCCGATGCCGGTCATGCGGACCTCGATCGTGCCGCTCACCGACACCGTGCCCTGGCGGCCGCTGAACAGCATCGACGGCACGTTGGACACGATGTCCGCCTGGCCCCGGCTGCTCCGCCAGCGCATCTGCTTGATGGCCTGTGCGCCGCCGTCGCAGACGGGGGGCGCGTCCAGCCGGCAGTCGCAACTGGGGGCGGGCGCGGTGGCGGACGAGCTCGTGGGGCCCGGCGTGCCGGAGGCGACGGCACCCGTGTGCAGCACGTAGCAACGGCCACTGCCGCTGACGGCGGACACGTCGCCGCCGAAGCGCAGGATCACATTGCGCGCGCGCTGGATCGCTTCGCTGCGGGCAAGCTGGAGGTCGCCGAGGACCGCCTGCGCGGCGTTCGCGAGCCGCTGGCGCCAGACCCAGTCGCGCAGGTCGGGCGCGGCGAGCATGGCCGCGAACGCGACAAGCGCGAGGCTGACCAGAACCTCGATGAGGCTGATGCCGCGGGAGGCGGGTGCCGATGCGGCACGGCCGCGGGACGGGGAAGCTGAGGGTGACAAGGACGATCTCCCGAAGAGTTGCTGAGAACTCTAGGGAGATGGCCTGCGTTGCGCTTCGCCTTCAGGAGGGAAGCGCCGACCCGCTGAAGGGGGCCGGCTTTTGGGGGAGAAACCGGGGAGAACTCCGGCAGAAACAAGGGCGTTGGGGGATAGGCCTGAAATGCCCGTGAAGGCCGCGTGATCCCGGATCACGCGATGGCGAACTCGGATCGACGAACGCAGGCGTCGTGACGCTCAGATGTCGCGGATCAACTGCCGGAACTCGTCGACATCCTCGAACGAGCGGTACACCGAGGCGAAGCGCACGTACGCGACCTTGTCGATCCGCTTGAGCTCGCGCATCACGTGTTCGCCCAGCTTGGTCGACGGGATCTCGCGCACGCCCGTGCTGAGCAGCTTCTCCTGGATGCGCTCCAGCGCCGCGTCGATCTGCTCGATGCTCACCGGCCGCTTGCGCAGCGCCAGCGTCATCGACGCGCGCAGCTTGCCCATGTCGAACTCGGCGCGCGTGCCGTCCTTCTTCACGACCATGGGCAGCGCGATGTCCGCGCGCTCGTAGGTCGTGAAGCGCTTGTCACAGGACTGGCAGCGACGGCGGCGACGCACCACGTCGCCTTCGTCGGACTCCCGGGTCTCCGACACCTGCGTGTCGCCGTGACCGCAGAACGGGCATCGCATGCGCCGCGGACTCCGCTCAGCGGTAGACCGGGAACTGACGCGTCAGTTCGGCCACCTGTTCGCGCACGCGGGCCAGGTTGGCCTCGTCGTGCGGGTTGTCCAGCACGTCGGCGATCAGGTGGGCGGTCTTGCGGACCTGCTCCTCCTTGAAGCCGCGCGTGGTCATCGCCGGGGTGCCCAGACGGACGCCGCTGGTCACCATCGGCTTCTGCGGGTCGTTCGGGATGCCGTTCTTGTTGCAGGTCATGTGGGCGGCGCCCAGGATGGCCTCGGCTTCCTTGCCGGTCAGGTTCTTCGGACGCAGGTCCACCAGCATCACGTGGCTCTGCGTGCCGCCGGAGACGATGCGCAGGCCGCGCTCGATCAGCGTGTCGGCCAGCACCTTGGCGTTGGCCACGACCTGCTGCTGGTAGGCCTTGAACTCGGGCGTCAGCGCTTCCTTGAAAGCCACCGCCTTGCCGGCGATCACGTGCATCAGCGGGCCGCCCTGGATGCCGGGGAAGATCGCCGAATTGATCTTCTTGGCGATCGCCTCGTCGTTGGTCAGGATGATGCCGCCGCGCGGTCCGCGCAGGCTCTTGTGCGTCGTCGAGGTGACGACGTCGGCATGCGGCAGCGGGTTCGGGTAGACGCCCGCGGCGATCAGGCCGGCGTAGTGCGCCATGTCGACCATGAAGTAGGCGCCGATCTCCTTGGCGATCCTGCCGAAGCGCTCGAAGTCGATGTGCAGCGAGTACGCCGAGGCGCCCGCGATGATCAGCTTGGGCTTCTTCTCGCGCGCCAGCGCTTCCATCGCGTCGTAGTCGATGGCTTCCTGGGCGTCCAGGCCGTACGAGATGACATTGAACCACTTGCCGCTCATGTTCAGCGCCATGCCGTGGGTCAGGTGACCGCCTTCGGCCAGGCTCATGCCCATGATGGTGTCGCCGGGCTGCAGCAGCGCGAAGAACACGCCCTGGTTGGCCTGCGAGCCGCTGTTGGGCTGCACGTTCGCGAACTCGGCGCCGTAGATCTGCTTCAGGCGGTCGATCGCCAGCTGCTCGACGATGTCCACGTACTCGCAGCCGCCGTAGTAGCGCTTGCCGGGATAGCCCTCGGCGTATTTGTTGGTCAGCTGGCTGCCCTGGGCTTCCATCACCGCCGGAGAGGTGTAGTTCTCCGAGGCGATCAGCTCGATGTGGTCCTCCTGGCGCCGGGTCTCCTGCTGGATGGCGGCGAAGACTTCGGCATCGACGTTGGCGAGGGTCTGTTGGGTGCGGTCAAACATGATGATGTCGGCTCAAGGGTTGGCGCCGCCCGCCCGGCAGCGCATCGGCGCGATCGCGCGTCGGAAACGACGGCGAGGCGGCGACGGATGACGGAACGACGGCGGCCCAGGCGAACGGCACGGACAGCCGGGGTCGTCCCCGGCCGTTCGCGCTTCCCGGTGGTGGCCCACCTCGGGCGACGCCTGTGCGGAGACAGGATCGTCTCCGGGCAGGGCGCCCTGATCGCCAGTTGCGCGAAGTCCGCAGTGTAGCCGCACCGGCTCGGGGCGCCGGCCATCCCGTGACATTGTTCCCACGGTGGTGGGGCGAAGGCTTCGCCCAATGAAGAACGGGTTCCGATGGGAACCCGTTGTCGAAGGCGCACGAAAGGCGCGAGATCGGTGCGGAGGGCCCGGTCAGCGCATCACGGCGGTCATCGCGACCTGTTCGCCGGTCGAGGCCGGCGCGGACGCCGGCTCGCGGATCGGACGCGGCGCCGACGGGCTGATGTTGCGGCCCTGAGCGACGGCTTTCAGCAGGTCCTGTTCGGCCAGCACGCGGGAGGCATAACCGGTGTCGTCGGGCAGGTTGGCCGCGCCGACGTAGCGGCGCAGGCCTTCCTCGAGGTTGCCGGCGCGCTGGATGCATTCCTTCAGCACCTGCACGCCCACCCGCAGGTTGGTGACGGGGTCGAAGGCGGCGAAGTTGCCGCCGAAGGCCTCGTACTTGTCGTCATGCACGCGCGTCATCACCTGCATCAGGCCCTGGGCGCCGACGGCGCTCTGGGCGAAGGGGTTGAATCCGGATTCGATCGCCATGATGGACAGGATCAGCGTCGGCTCGACGCGGGCGCGCTGGCCCACATCCCAGGCTTCCTTGACCAGGCGGCTGACCGGCTCCGGCGCGACGCGGTAGCGCCGGGCCAGGTAGTTGGCCACCAGCGCCTGCTGACGGGTGAGCTCCTTCGGATCGACCGCGGTGGCGCGGCTGATCGCGTCGGGCTCGGCCATCAGGGCGAGCACGTCCCCGGAGGCTTCGACGCGCGCTTCGTGGCGGGCGTTGAGCCATCCCAGCACCTGGCCTTCGAGCTGCTGGCGCAGGTCGGCCTGGCTGGCGAAGACCAGCCCGACGGCGACGACGGCGAAGCCCACCAGGGCGAGCGTGTTGTGGCTGACGACCAGGAGGCCCTGGCCGATGTCCTTGACGAAAAGCACCAGGGCGGCTTGCGCCTGGCGGGGCAGGGATAGCAGGTCTGAACGCGCTGTCATGCGACTCCTTTCTCCGACCACACCCGGCGTCCGTCTGGCGAGCCGCTCGCAGCGTTCACTCGCCGGACAGCCACCTGGGGGTGGTGATAATGGGCCGGCTCGGGCGTCGTCGACGGCACGGAGGGCTCTCAGAGGGCTCCGGGCTCTTGATGCGACAGACGGGCGATCCAGCGTCCATTGGCAGCACACCGGTTTTGCGTCCCACAGCAAAGACCGGGATAACCCTGGGGTCAGGGCAGGGCGCGATTTTATGGATCAAAAATAACCCGTCAACCGTATGGGCCTTGTTCTTAACTACTTTGGGTTATGAAGTACCGAGATCTGCGTGACTTTATGGGCGCTTTGGAAGCCATGGGCGAGCTGCGCCGCGTGGCCGAGCCGGTGTCGCCGGTGCTCGAGATGACGGCCGTGAGCGACCTCGTGCTCAAGGCGGAAGGGCCGGCGCTGCTGTTCGAGCAGCCGACCGGACATCGCATGCCGGTGCTGGCCAACCTGTTCGGCACCCCGAGACGGGTGGCCCTGGGCATGGGGGCCGAGTCGACCACCCAGTTGAGGGAGGTCGGCCAGCTGCTGGCGACGCTCAAGGAGCCGGAGCCGCCGCGCGGCCTGCGCGACGTGGGCAAGCTGGCGCAGATGGGCAAGGCGCTGTGGGACATGAAGCCGTCGCTGGTGAAGCGGCCGGCCTGCCAGGAGCAGGTGATCGAGGGCGACGACGTCGACCTGAAGCGCCTGCCTATCCAGACCTGCTGGCCCGGCGACGTCGGCCCGCTGCTGACCTGGGGGCTGGTGGTGACGCGGGGACCGCAGAAGATCGCGAACCCGCGGCTGCGTCAGAACCTCGGTATCTATAGACAGCAGCTGATCGGCAAGCGTCAGCTGATCATGCGCTGGCTGGCGCATCGGGGCGGTGCCCTGGATTTCCGCGACTTCGGCATCGCGAACCCGGGACAGCCGTTCCCCATCGCCGTGGCGCTGGGCGCTGATCCCGCGACCACGCTGGGTGCGGTCACGCCGGTGCCCGACACGCTGTCCGAGTACCAGTTCGCCGGCCTGCTGCGCGGTTCGAGGACCGAAGTCGCCGATACGAATGTCGGCGAGGCCGGCCGCATGCTGCAGGTGCCGGCGACGGCGGAGATCGTGCTCGAAGGCCATATCCCGCCGGCGGTGACGGGCTTCACCGGCCACAGCGAGGACGGCATCCCGCTGAAGGAGAAGGGCGGCTACCTGCACGCGTTGGAAGGTCCCTACGGCGACCACACCGGCTACTACAACGAGCAGGACTGGTTTCCCGTCTTCGAGGTGAACCGGATCACCCAGCGCGACGGCGCGATCTATCACTCGACCTACACCGGCAAGCCGCCCGACGAGCCCGCCGTCCTGGGCGTGGCGCTGAACGAGGTGTTCGTCCCCATCCTCCAGAAGCAGTTCCCGGAGATCGTGGACTTCTATCTGCCGCCCGAAGGCTGCAGCTACCGGATGGCGGTCATCTCGATCAAGAAGGCCTACCCCGGCCACGCCAAGCGGCTGATGTTCGGCCTGTGGAGCTATCTGCGCCAGTTCATGTACACGAAGTTCATCGTGATCGTGGATGAGGATGTGGACATCCGCAGCTGGCAGGACGTGATCTGGGCGATCACGACGCGCATGGACCCGGTGCGGGACACGACGCTGGTCGAGGGCACGCCGATCGACTACCTGGACTTCGCCTCCCCGGTCAGCGGACTGGGCGGGAAGATGGGCCTGGACGCGACCAACAAGTGGCCGGGCGAGACGCCGCGCGAATGGGGCCGGGTGATCGAGATGCCGGCCGAGCAGAAAGCGCGCGCGGCGGATCTCTATCAGCGTTTGTTCGGGGGCTAGGAAACTACCGGTTCGGGGGCTGGCGGCTTGAAACCGCCGCCGCGCGGACCTAAGGTTGTCTGGCCTTTCCGGCACTTCAACTGGCGCAGTCTCTGCGCGCCAGGAGCCCTGCGGCAGTTCGCCGCGGAGCCCCAAAGGCGGCTGGTCCGCCCACCCCTTCCTCGTCCGGCACGTCCGGCGCGGAGGGGGTTTCTATTTGGGGGTCGTGCCGAGGGACGGCGCTTCGAGGCGGCGCTCAATGCCCGGCGAGGTACCCCAGCCATTCGTAGCCCAGGTAACGCGCCCGCGCGGTGCCTTCCTGCGAGGGCAGCAGGTCGCGCCACTCGAAGCCGGGGACCGTCAGGCCCAGCGGCGCAGGAACCACCTCGACCTCCGGCGGCAGCGCCTCGCGGAAAGCCCGCAGTGCGCGGCGCATGTGCACGTCGTGCGTGACCAGCACGACGCGCCGGACCGGCCGGTCGCGCAGCAGTTCGGCGGTGAAGCGCGCGTTCTCGCGCGTGTCGGTGGCGCGATCTTCCTTGGCCGCCAGGGCGAAACCGAATTCCTGCGCCGCGGTGCGCTCGGCCAGCGCGGCTTCCGTCATGTGGCTGTCCGGCGCGTCCTTGGGTTTTCCGCCGGTGAACATCAGCGGGAGGCCGGTCTGCCTCGACAGCCAGATGCCGTACCGCAGCCGCTCGACGGAGATGACCTTGAGCTGGGAGTTGCCGTATTCCGGCATCAGCTTGCGGGCGCCGCCGCCGAGCACCACGATGATGGATTGCGCCGGCGGCACCTCCTTGAGGCGCTCGACCTCGACGGCCTGCTGTCGCCCCAGCAGGCGATCCTGCAGCCACAGCGCGCCGAGCTCGGTGCTGCCGATCCAGACGGCGACCAGGCCGGTCGCGAACAGCGCGCCGGAGAGCCAGCGGCGGCGATGCCGCAGCCACCAGCCGAGCAGCAGCAGCGGAAAGGCGCCGGTGGGCGGCAGCAGGAACGCTGCGACCGCATGTATCAGGTCGTTCATCGAGAGCCGGGGATCGGTGTCAGGTGTTGAGGCCCGCCAGCATAATCAGCTTCCTTGACGACTCGTCCGGGTTTCGCCGGCTGCCCCCGTGTTCTTCTCTGCTCTTCCGGTCTGGCCGCGGCGCGCGCTGCGTGTGCTTGTGGGTCTGGTGCTGTCCGTGGTCGCGCTGCTGCTGTTGACGTGGGTGGCGCTGCCGATGTGGATCGAGCGGGCGGGTGTCAGGATCGCGTCGGAACGGCTGGGACGCCCGGTCACGCTGGGCGGCGCGAGCTTCATGCCGTGGCGGCTGGCCCTCACGCTGCATGAATTGAAGATCGCCGGACCGACCGCCGGCGCGCCGCCGATGTTTGAAGTGAGCCGCGTGCGCACGGTGGTGTCGCCGCGCTCGCTGTGGCACCTGGCGCCGGTGCTGTCGTCGTTGAGCGTGACGTCGCCGCGCGTGCGCGTCGCGCTGCTGCCCGACGGCAAGACCGATCTGGACGACATCCTCGCCCGACTGGCCGCCGCGCCCAAGGCGCCGACCCCGCCGGACGACGGGCCGGCCGAGGCGGCGCTCTACAACATCGAACTCACCGACGGCGAGCTTCGCCTGGACGACCGCACGGCCGGCATGATCCACGAGCTGAAGGCGCTGCATCTCGGCATCCCGTTCCTGTCGACGCTGGATGCGGACGTCGAGGTCCACGTGCAGCCCCGCCTGTCGGGGCGCCTGAATGGCGTCGGCTTCCAGAGCGAAGGCCAGGTGCAGCCTTTCGCCGACACACGCAGCGCGAGCATGACGGTCAAGCTCGACGCGCTGGACCTGTCGGCCTACCGCGCCTATTGGCCCCAAGCGCTGCCGCTGCGGCTGGCCAAGGGCCTGGTCGAATCGCAGCTCACGCTGGATTTCAAGCAGCCCCCGAAGCAGCCGCCCGAGGTCAAGATCAGCGGTCTCGCGTCGGTGCGCGATCTGTCGCTGCAGCGGCGCGCCGACGGCAAGGCGGACGGCAAGACGGACGGCGGTTGGGACAACTGGCTGCGCTGGCGGGCGTTGAGCGTCGAGCTGGCGGACGTCCAGCCGCTGAAGCGCCAGGTGCTGTTGGGCGTGGTGAGCCTGAAGCAGCCGGAGTTGCTGATGGGGCGCGACGCGCAAGGCCGCCTGTGGCTGCCGGCGATGTCGGCAACGACGGCGTCGTCGAAGCCGGCCCCGGCGACGCCGCCGGCCAAGTCCGCGGCGCCCTGGCGCGTCGGCGTGCGGCAACTGGCGCTGGACGGGGGGCGGGTCGGCTGGACCGATGAGACGCTCCGTCCCGCGTCGCGATGGAACGTCGACGGGCTATCGGTCAAGGGCAGCGGGCTGAACTGGCCGCTGACCGCGAAGGCGGCTCCGGTGGAGATCGCCGCGACCCTGTCGCCCGAAAGCGCAAAGACGCCGGCCGCGCTCAGCGGCAAGGGCGAGGTCGGTGCGAAAGGCGTCGTCCTCGACTGGGCGTTGAAGGATCTCGCGCTGGAATTCCTCGCGCCCTATCTGAAGGCGGCGACGCCGCTGTCGGTGCAAGGCCGCTTCGCGACGCAGGGAGCCGTGCGCGCGGGGCCGACCGGTGAAGACCTCAAACTGTCGTTGAAGGCGTTGAGCCTCGACGACCTGCGGTTGGCGGACGGCAGGAAGCCGGTGCTCGCGCTGAAGCAACTGAGCCTCGATCAGGCGGAACTCGCGCTGGACACTCGCAGGCTCACGGCGGGGCGGCTGGCGCTGGTGGCGCCGAAGGTCCAGCTGGGCCGCGACAAGGCCGGCACGTGGAGCTGGGCGTCCTGGATGGGCGCGGTCTCTCAAGCGACGGGCGGGCAGGGCGCCGCCATCGCGGCGACCACGCCTCGCCAACGGCGCGAAGGCCGGCCCGAGGGGCGCAGCGATCGATTGACGCTGGACGTGCCCGAGGTGCTCCACAGTCCCGCGACGTCCGCGGAGCCGATGACGGCGCCTATTGCGGCGCCGGCCAATGCCGCGCCCTGGACCGCGCAGATCGCCGAGATCGCCGTCGAAGGCGGTGAGGCGACCCTGCTCGACCTGGCGACGCATGTGCTCGACGACGAGCCCGCCCGTCCGATCGGCGTGCAGGACCTGGTGCTCAAGGTGTCCGGCATCGACTGGGACGGCCGCCAGCTGCGCAAGCCGCTGCCCGTGCAACTGGGGGCCACGCTGCGGCGGCCCGACGCGACGCGCCGCAACCTGCGCGAGGTGCCGACGTTCCGCTGGGACGGTCAACTGGCGCTCGCGCCGTTGAAGGCGTCGGGGCGCCTCACGGCCGCGCGCCTGCCGCTGCATTGGGCCGATCCCTACCTGGATCCGTCCATCGGCATCCATCTGCAGCGCGCCGAAGGGTCGATGCGCGGCGGATTCGAGTTCACCGAGACGCCGAAGGGACCGGCGGTGCGCGCCGGGGGCGAGCTGGCGATCGCCGATCTCCGCCTGCGCCAGGCGCGGCTGCAGGACGGCAGGCGCCGTTCGGCCGAGGACCTGCTGAGCTGGCAGGGCCTGAAGCTCGGCGGGCTGCGGCTGGCGCTGGCGCCCGGCGGCGCCCCGGACGTGAAGATCCAGCAGGCCGTGCTGGACCAGTTCTACGCCCGCCTGATCATCAGCGAGCAGGGCCGCCTGAACCTGCGCGACCTGAACCAGACCGAGCAGGGCCAGGCGGTGGCCGCCGTCGCGGGTACGCCGGCGGCATCCGCACCGGTGGCGGCGGCGGTGGCCCGGGCGAGCTCGGCCCCCGACGTGGCGGCGGCCTCGACAGGCTCCGCCGCGCCTGCCGGCGCCGCCGCGTCCGCGGCCGGCGCGCCGCCGCTGCGGATCAGCATCGCCGAGACCCGCGTCAACGGCGGCAAGGTCGACTTCAACGACCGCTTCATCAAGCCCAACTACAGCGCCAACCTGAGCGAACTGACGGGGACGCTGGGCGCGTTCTCGGCGGGTTCGGCGGCGATGGCGCCGCTGCAGCTCAAGGGCAAGGTCGAGGGCACGGGGCTGCTGGACGTCAGCGGCCAGCTGAACCCGAGCGGCGCGCCGCTGGCGCTCGACATCACCGCGAGCGCGACCGACATCGAGCTCGCGCCGCTGTCGCCCTACGCGGGCAAGTACGCGGGCTACGCGATCGAGCGCGGCAAGCTGTCCACGCGGGTCCATTACCAGATCGAGCCCGGCGGTCGCCTGGAGGCCGACAACAAGATCGTCTTGAACCAGTTGACCTTCGGCGACCGGATCGACAGCCCGACGGCGACGCGGCTGCCTGTCAAGCTGGCGGTGGCGCTGCTCAAGGACAGCGACGGCGTCATCGACGTCAACCTGCCGGTCAGCGGCTCGCTCAACGACCCGGAGTTCAGCGTCGGCAGCCTGGTGGTCAAGCTGATCGTCAACCTGCTGACGAAGGCGCTGACGGCGCCGTTCTCGCTGCTGTCGGGCGGCGGCGGAGGTGCCGAGATGAGCCAGCTGGAATTCCAGCCGGGCACCGCGGCGTTGCAGCCGGAGGCGGCGAAGAAGCTGGAGCCGCTGACCAAGGTGCTGGCCGACAAGCCGGTGCTGCAATTGAGCATCACCGGCTGGGTCGATCCCGAGGGTGAGCGCCGCGCGGCGCAAGGGGCCCGGCTGGAAGACGCCCTGATCGCCGAGCGCCGCCGCGAGATGCGGCGCGCGGCGGTCACGCAAACGGTGAACGCGCCGACGTCGGTCGCTCCCGGTGCATCTGATGCATCTGGTGCATCTGGTGCATCCGGTCCGACGGCCTCCGCCAATGCGGGGCTGGCGCCGGTCGTGCTTGACGACGCGCAGCGCACGCGCCTGCTCAAGGTCGTCTACGACAACGCCAAGCTGCCCGACAAGCCGCGCAACGTCATCGGACTGTCCAAGGACATCCCGGCGGCGCAGATGCGCGAGCTGCTGATGGACAGCTATACCGTCACCGACGAGCAGTTGCGCGAGCTGGCCCTGCAGCGCGCGGTCGCCGTGCGCGACGCGCTGCTGGCGCGCGGCGTGCCGAACGCGCGCATGTTCCTCGCGTCGCCCAAGCTGCACTCGAAGGACGACGAGCGCGGCGCCGACAAGGACAAGGCCTGGTCGCCGCGCGTCGATCTGGCGCTGAGCGCACAGTAGCCTCGAATCCGGCGCCGTCGAACGGCCGTAAGATGATTTGATTCAAGTGCCGCCGTCGAGGCGGGGAATGAGCAGATGGCCCGGATCAATCTTCGGAAATTCATTGCGGAGCACTACCGCGGCGGAGTCTCGGCACGCGACGTGATTCGCGAGGCCATCACCAACTCGATCCATGCCGGCGGACGCCATATCGCGGTGGATCTTCATTTCTCGGAGAAGAACGGCGAGTTGTTCCAAGGCACCGAAGTGCGGAGCGTGCTGGAGCAGATCACCATTGCGGACGATGGCGAAGGGTTCACTCACGAGAACCTCCAGTACTTCGACGAGATCTGCACCGGGCACAAGGATGAAATCGGCGGCAAGGGCGTGGGTCGGCTCGCGTTTCTCAAGTACGCCCGAGTGGTCCAGATCGAGAGCCAACTGCCGGAGCGCCAGGTCCAGTTCAGCTACACGCCCGAGTTCACGCTCGATGATGTGCGTTACGCCGATGTCGCCGGACCGTCCCGCACATCGATCGTCCTTCGTGACCTGAAGGAGCGGATCAACACGCAGGTCACGAAGCTGGTGAACTCTATCTGCGATGATCTGCGATTGCTGCTCTTCCTCAAGGCGCGGCAAGGGCATCAGATCTCGGTCACATTCCGCCACAACTCCCGCCAGCCGTTCGACGACGAGTTCATCTTTTCCGGGAACGAGGTCAAGGCGGTCGCCGAACACGAATTCTCGGTCGGAGACGAGCAGTTCCGCTGTTATCTGTTCCGTGATGAGTTGCCGCGCAAGGGCATCGCGGCCATGCTGTGCGCCGACGAGCTCTGCATCGAAGAGTGCGTGATCAGCCGTCGTTTCGATGTCTGCCGGCATCTGATCTTCATCACCTCCAGCTACTTCAACGACCGCTCCGACATCGAACGGCAGCGCCTGGAACTCCCGCGCACCGAGGATGACGTGGACATGATCTCGCCGATCAGCCGGGAACGGCTGATGCCGCGCATCGAGGCCGAGTGCATGCGGCTCATCCGGGGCTCATCCAATAGCGGCATCGACGAATTCAAGTCGAACAACCTGGGTCGATTGCGCAAGTACTACCCGTTCATCCGGCTGGAGTCGCTCGGCGGCAATGCCGCGCTCCTGGACGCGGACGAGATCGTCAAGACGTATCGCGCGCAACAGGCGCGGCGCGAGGATCAGGTGGTCGAGGCCCTGGAGAGCGGGCGCGAAGTCTCCCTTGATGATGTCTCCCATCTGGCGAGCGAAGACCTGGCGCGGTTCATCGTCCACCGGGCCCTCGTGATCGATTCCCTGGCCAACCTGCCGCAGGATTGCGTGGAGGAGGTGGTCCACAACGCGATCCTCCCGAAGAAGAGCGACGGCTCGAATCTCCGGGAGAACAACGTCTGGCTGGTGGATGACAAGTTCCTCTCCTATTCGAGCATCCACAGCGACGAGCGGCTGCAGCAGATCCTGGAAGAGGTCGGACACGGTCTCGAAGGCAAGTTGCAACGGCGACCGGACGTCGCGGCCTTCTTTTCCAAGGACAGCGACGATCAGCCCAACAAGCTGGTGATCATCGAATTCAAGAAGCCCGCGGCGGACATCTTCGAGAACAACAAGTCGCTGTTGCAGTGCCGTCTCTACGCGAGCGCGCTGGCGGATCGCATTCCCACGGTCAGGGAAGTCTTCGCGTTCTCCATCGTCGAGGTGGATGACGAGTTCTACCGGGACTTGAAGCAGACCGGTTTCAAGGATGTCTTTTCCCTGTCCGAGCGGGTGGTCTACAACGACTTCCTGATCGGGCAGTCCAGCGATGTGCCGCTGCACCTGTATGTGACGCCAGCCTCGTCCCTCATCCGCGATGCCAAGGCGCGGAACAGGGTGTTCGAGGAAGTCCTCCAGTTCGACCTCGCTCATCAGCCGGCCGGCGCTGCGGGCGAGGCTTGAGGAATCCGCCGAAGACGCCATGTAGGGCGATCGAACCACGAGCCAAGGACCCGCCATGACCACCACCCCGAACCCCGTCCAACTCCAGCCCGGTGAGGACCTCATCACCCTCGGCGGCGGCTGCTTCTGGTGCACCGAGGCCGTGTTCCTGCGCGTCAAGGGCGTCCTCGGCGTGGAGTCCGGCTACACCAACGGGCCGCTCGCCAGCCCGAACTACGAGCAGGTCTGCTCCGGCAGCACCGGTCACTCCGAAGTCGTTCGCGTGCGCTTCGATACGACGGTCGTGAGCCTGGAGGACCTGCTGCAGGTCTTCTTCACCATCCACGATCCGACGACGCTGAACCGCCAGGGCGCCGATGTCGGCACGCAGTACCGCTCCGGCATCTACTACACGCGGCCCGACCAGCTCGCCGTGATCCGACAGGTCGTCGACGAGGCGCAGCGCGCGCACGGCGGCAAGGTCGTCACCGAGATCCAGCCGGAAGACAACTACTGGCCCGCCGAGGCGTATCACCAGGACTACTTCGCCAACCACCCGGAGCAGGGCTACTGCGCCTTCGTGGTCGCGCCCAAGGTCGACAAGTTCGCCAAGAAATTCAAGGAACTGCTGAAGGACGAGGCGGGCGGTTGATGGTCGTTCTTGACGGACTGCGCTTCCGTTATGGCGCCGACCGCGACCGCGCGTCCGGCGTCGACCTGCGGTTCCCGCATTTCGCCTTGCCCGCGGGCGGGCACCTGCTCCTGCGCGGTGCGTCCGGCAGCGGCAAGAGCACGCTGCTGGCCTTGATGGCGGGACTGCAGACGCCGGCCGGCGGGCGGCTGACGATGGCGGGCGTCGAGGTCGGCGCGCTGGTGCCGGCCGCGCGCGATGCCTGGCGCGGCGCTCACCTCGGCTTCATGCCGCAGCGCTTGCACCTCAGTCCCTCGCTCAGCGTCCGCGACAACCTGTCGCTGCCCTACGTGGCGGCCGGCCTGGCACCGGACCTCGCGCGCATCCGGGCCTTGCTCGACGAGCTCGGCATAGCCGCGCTCGAGGATCGTCGCCCCCATGCGCTCAGCCAAGGGCAGGCGCAGCGGGTGGCGCTCGCCCGCGCGCTGCTGCGCGCGCCACGATTCGTGCTGGCCGACGAGCCCACCGCCAATCTCGACGACGAGGCCTGCGACGCGACGCTGGCGCTGCTTCGACGCGCCGCCTCCGAGCACGGCGTCTGCCTGATCATCGCGTCGCATGACGCCCGGATCGATGCCGCCTGGGCCGGCTGGTCGCCGCTGCAGCGCTTGCGGCTGCCGGGGCGGAGCGCCGACGCCGCTGCCTCTCCGGCAGCCATCCCATGAGCCGCGCGCCGCTGAACCTGCCGCGCCTGGCGTGGCGTTATCTCTGGGCGCGGCCGATGCTGACCGCGCTCAACCTGATGCTGCTCAGCCTCGGCCTGGCCGCGATCGGCTTCGTCCTCCTCGTCAGCGAGCAGTTGGAGCAGGGCCTCAAGCGCGATCTCGGCGGCATCGATCTGGTCGTCGGCGCGAAGGGCAGCCCGATGCAGATCCTGCTCGCGGGCGTGTTCCACCTCGACCAATCGACCGGCAACATCCCGGTGGCCACCGTGTCGCAGCTGCGCGCGCAGCCGCTGGTCGCGCAGGCGGTGCCGATCTCGCTCGGCGACAGCTTCCAGGGTTTCCGCATCGTCGGCACCATGGCCGACTATCTGGCGCTGTACCAGCTGTCGTTGGCACGGGGCCAGTCGTGGAAGGCGCCGATGCAGGCGCTGCTCGGCGCGGAAGTGGCCAGACGGTCCGGGCTGAAGCCGGGTGACCGCTTCCACGGCACGCACGGCCTCGCGTCCGGCGGCGACGAGCATGAGGCCGCCTACGAGGTGACCGGTGTGCTGGCGCCGACCGGAGGCGTCGTGGATCGGCTCGTGCTGACCGACCTGGCTTCCGTCTGGGAAGCCCATGCGGCGCACGGGCTCGGGAAGTCGGCGACCGCGGGTGGGGACGAGCACGACCCGCACGGGCACGAAGGACACGAAGGGCAAGGCGCACAGGAGACCCACGAAGTCCATCCAGACGAGGCGTCGCTGGAGGTCAGCATGGTGCTGGTCCGCTATCGCAGTCCGCTGGCCGCGGTGATGCTGCCGCGCTGGGTGAATGCGCAGCCGGGCCTGCAGGCTTCGGTGCCTGCGCTGGAGACGGCACGGCTGCTGAGCATGGTCGGCGTGGGCGTCGACGTGCTGCGCGGCTTCGGCGCCGTGCTGCTGCTGGCGGCGGCCTTGTCGGTGCTGGTGGCGCTGCTGCACGCGGTGCGCGAACGCCAGGGCGATCTTGCGATGCTGCGGATGCTCGGCGCCACGCCGATGCGCGTGGCCGCGCTGATCGCCATGGAGGCGCTGATGCTGGCGGGACTCGCCACGCTGCTCGCACTGGGCCTGTCCCATGCGCTGACGGCGGGGCTGGGCGCAGTGCTGGCGCAGCAGCAGTCGGTGCGGATCTCCGGCCTCTGGGTCTCCGGCTGGGAGGCGCTCGTGCCGGCTCTGGCGCTCGGGCTGGCCCTGATCGCCGCAGCCTGGCCGGCGTGGCGCGGCTATCGGCTTGATGTCACCGAGCTGCTCCAGACGCCGCGCTGAGTACGTCTCACCCGGACCTTGCGCCGGGTGGTCATCGAGCCGGTGCACAATGGTGAGCTTTACGCGGCGCAAAGGCCGCACTCACGCCGCGACCTCGGCCACCGTTGGACATCCGCTCGCCATCCGCTCGCCATCCGCTCGCCATCCGCTCGACATCTGCTCGATGACCCCTCGATCCACCACCGCTGAAACGCTGACCCGCCGGGCCGCAGTCGCGCTCGTGACGATCGTCATGGGCGGCGTGGCCTGCGCGCAGGCCACGACATCGAGCGCTTCCGCGACGGCAACGGCTCCCTCGGGCGCGGCGATGCCGATGGGCTCCGGCCCCGGTTATCACGACCCGCGCAGCCCCTTCAAGCCGCTGCAGGAGGTCGAGGGCGTCGTCAGCTGGAAGCTGCTGTCCTCGGTCACCGTCAAGGCGGACAAGAGCAAGGTGATCCCGACGTTCCCGTCCGGCGTGCTGGCGCTGAACCAGCGCACGGTGAAGGTCCAGGGCTTCATGATGCCGCTGGAGCCGGGCGACAAGCAGAGCCACTTCCTGCTGTCGTCGGTGCCGACGAGCTGCTCGTTCTGCGTGCCCGCGGGACCGGAGGGACTGGTCGAGGTGCGCAGCAGGACGCCGGTGCGCTACACGCTGGACGTCGTGACCGTGGAAGGCCAGTTGGCCGTCCTCAACGACGATCCCTACGGCATGTTCTATCGCGTGACGGACGCTGTCCGCGCGACGCGCTGAGGGCGGTCGGTCCCGATGTTGCGCTCGACCACGATCGCCATGACCCGCCAGCAGCGCTGGTGGATCTGGTGGTGCGTGGTCGCCGTGGTGGGTTTCCAGGCGCTGGGGCTGGTGCACCGCGCATTGCACGGTGGGCCGATGCCCGAACCCGTCCGTCTCGCCGTCTTCGCCGCGAAGCAGGTCGCCGCGATCGAACGGGCCGCGGCAGCCGCACTGGCAACGTCCGGCGATGCGCAAGAGGACTCGCTCCTGACCTTCGGACACGTCGCCGGCTCCGGCGACTGCCAGCTCCTCGACCAGCTCAGCCATGTGCTGGGCCCGATCGTCCAGTCTTCCGCCTGGACCGCGCTCCCGCCGGACGTTCCCGCCGGCGTCGACCAGCCCCACGACGCCACGCTCGCGCAACAGTGGCGAAAAAGCGCCCGCGGGCCGCCGAGAGCCTGACACCTCCCTCGATTCCGCCCTTGCTCAGGCGCGTCCGTTCCGGGCGTGTCCGTTCATGCGACCGGGCCGTTCGCGCATGCCGTCGGCATCGCGGCGCACCGGCATGGGCCCCACCAAGAATTTGATGGCGCCGCGGCATTCAGCCGCCGGTGCTCGAGAGTGTTTCCATGGCCATCCTGTCCACTTCGATCCGTTCGTCGGCGCTGTCGCGCGCCCCTTTCCAACCCACGATGCTGGCCCTCGCGCTGAGCGTCGCCGGCGGCGCCTGGGCGCAGCAGGCGCCGGCCGCTCCGGCGCCTGCGGCCGCATCCGCCGCGGCCGCATCGACCTCGGCTGCGGCCGATGGCGGCACCGCGTCCGGCGGCGCCGACCGGCCCCACAAGCACAAGCTCGACGTGGTCGTCGTGACCGGCAATCCCTTGAGCCAGAAGGAACTCGCCGCGCCGGTGCAGGTGCTGAGCGGCGATGCGCTGACGTTGAAGCGCGGCGCCAGCCTCGGCGAGACGCTCGACGGCCTGGCGGGTGTGGGCTCGACCTACTTCGGCCCGAACAGCAACCGGCCGACGATGCGCGGTCTCGACGGCGACCGCGTGCGCATGCTCAGCAACTCCGGCGCTTCCGTCGACGCGTCGAGCCTGAGCTTCGACCACGCGCTGCCGGTCGATCCGCTGGTGCTGACGCGTGTCGAGGTGCTGCGCGGCGCCGCCGCGCTGCAATACGGCGGCAACGCGATCGGCGGCGTGGTCAACGCGATCGACAACCGCATCCCGCGCCTGGCGCAGCCCGGGCTGAACGGCGCGGCCGAGGTGCGCCTGGGCGGCGCGTCGAATGAACGCGGCGGCGCGGTCGTGCTGGACGGCGGCACCAACGCTGTCGCCTGGCACGTCGACGCGGCCGACAGCCGCGCCGACGACCAGCGCGTCCCGCGTTTCGACAGCGAGGACGGCTCGTCCACGCACGTCCGCAACTCCGATAGCCACGGCCGCAGCGGCGCGGTGGGCGGCTCGCTGCTGTTCTCGAAGGGCTACGCCGGCGTGTCGGTGGAGGACTATCACAACGACTACGGCGTCACCGTCGAGCCCGACGTGCGCATCGAGATGCAGCGCCAGCGTCTGGCGACCGCCGGCGAATGGCGCGATCCGCTGCCGGGGCTCGCGCGCGTGACCTGGCAGTTCGCGAGCAGCCGCTACAAGCACCAGGAAGTGGAGGGCAGCGGCGAGGTCGGCACCGTCTTCTCGTCCGACGGCAAGGACGGCCGCATCGAGGCGACGCATTCGGCCTTCCAGGGCGGCTGGGGCTCGATGCAGGGCGTGCTCGGCTGGCAATGGGAACTCAGCGATTTCTCCGCGCTCGGCGAGGAGGCGCTGGTGCCCGGCACGAAGACGCGCAACAACGCGCTGTTCCTGATCGAGCAGTTCCGTTCGGGCCCGTGGAGCCTGCAGGCCGGTGCGCGCGCGGAGCGCGTCAACATCGGCTCGACCGGCGGCGACGAGGAGCGCTTCGGCGATCCGGTGACGCGGCGCTTCAGCCCGAAGAGCGTCTCGCTGAGCGGCGCCTACGAACTCGGCAACGGCTTCAGCCTGTCCAGCAACCTGAGCAGCAGCCAGCGCGCGCCGACGTTCTATGAGCTGTTCGCGAATGGCGTGCACGTGGCGTCGGGCGCGTACGAGGTGGGGAACGTCAACCTCGGCCTCGAACGCGCGAAGGCGGTCGACCTGGGGCTGCACTGGAAGCAGGGCGACGCGAAGTGGAGCGTGCAGGTCTACCAGACGCGCTTCTCCAACTACATCGCGCTGGACGCGAGCGGCCGCAGCATCGAGGAAGTGGGCGAGGACGGCGAGATCGCCTCCGTGCCCGAGTACCTGTACCGCGGCGTGCGTGCGCGCATGCACGGCGTGGAACTGGAAGGCAGGCAGCCGCTGCCCCGGCTGGCGGGTTGGGATCTGACGCTGGGCACGACGATCGACCTGGTGCGCGGCACCAACCGCGATACGAGCGAGCCGTTGCCGCGTCTGGCGCCGGTACGAGGCAGCGTGTCGATCCAGGCGGAGAGCGGGCCGTGGCTGCTCCAGGCGGAACTGCGCGGCGCCATGCGCCAGGACCGCGTGCCCGCGCTGGACACGCCGACGGCGGGCTACGGCGTCCTGCGGCTGAACATCGCGCGCCACTTCGACATCGGCAACCTGGACGCGATGTGGTACGTCAAGCTGGACAACCTGGCCAACAAGCTGGCCTACAACGCCGGCAGCGTGCAGACGATCCGGGAGCTGACGCCGCTGCCGGGGCGCAGCATCTTCGCGGGCTTGCAGGTCAAGTTCTGAGCCTTCTTTCTTACTCCCTCTCCCGCACTGCGGGAGAGGGGCTTAGAAGAAGAGGCTTAGAAGGAGAGGCTTAGAAGGAGAGGGGCTGAGAAGGCGCAGACCTAAAGAGGCTGGCGCTGGCCCTGCCGCTGCTTCAACCGCGCGCGAACGCCAGGATCTCTTCCGCGGCCCGGGCGGTGGCTTCGGCGCTGCCATCGCGCAATCCGATCCGCGGCGCGTCGACGAGCTTCGGAAAGTGGTTGGTGAGCGAGCGTTCATAACCCGGATCGTAGTGATCCCGCATCAATTCCCCGAACACCTCCGCCCACTGTCCACCGACGGCCAGGGCTTGCCACCGGGCGACCCGTTCCCGACCCCGCAGGCTCACCAGCCCGCCGATGAGCGCATTGAAGGTCTCCGGCCTGTCCTTGAAATGCGCGTAATCCTCCAGCAGCAACTGCACGCGTCCTTCGTCGGCCATGTCGATCCAGACGCACCGCCCGTGCTCCCGCAATCGGAGATGGAGGGCCTCCGGCAACTGCACGCCGCCGATCTTCCGGCTCTCGCTTTCGACGAACACCGGCCGGTCCGGATCCAGCTTCACCAGCGCCTGCCACAACGCCGTGTCGAACGCCTTCTGGCTGGGCTGCGGCTGATCGGGCAGGGCGCCCAGCACGGAGCCGCGATGCCGCGCCAGCGCCTCCAGGTCGAGCACCTGCGCCCCCGCGCCGGCGAGCGCCTGCAGCAGCCGCGTCTTGCCCGACCCGGTACGTCCGCACAGCACGACGAAATCGAAGCGTGCCGGCTGTTCCCCCAGGGTCTTGATGACTTCACCCCGGAACGCCTTGTACCCGCCCACCAACTGGAGCGACTTGAATCCGATCTGGTTCAGGAACCAGTTCATCGCGCCGGACCGCTGGCCGCCGCGCCAGCAATAGACCAGCGGACGCCAGTGCTTCTGCATCAGCGGCCGATTGGCATCGAGGTGCTTGGCGATGTTGCGCGCGACGATCGCCGCGCCGACTTTGCGGGCTTCCAGCGGGTCCTGCCGGTACAGCGTGCCGACGATGCGTCGCTCCTCGTTGTCCAGCACCGGCCAGTTCAGCGCGCCGGGCAGGTGGTCCTCCGCGAACTCGCCGGGGGAGCGCACGTCGATCACGGTGCTGAACCCGCCGAGTCGGGCGAAGGCCTCGGCCGACGGGATCACGTGGTACTGGCTCACTGGCTCATGGCCTCGCTGGATGCCTCACTGGACCGACAAGGCGTCCAGCAGTTCGGTTTCGATCTGGAGCTGGGTGCGGTTCTGCTGCAGCGCGGCGCCGTCCAGCAGGAATGTGTCCTCGACGCGTTCGCCCAAGGTCGAGACCTTGGCGAGCTGCAGGTTGATGCCATGCCGCGCGAGTACCCGGGCGATGGCGTACAGCAGCCCGGCGCGGTCGGTGGCGCTGACGGACAGCAGCCAGCGCTGCGCACGCTCGTCGGGCCGCAGCGCGATGCGCGGCGTGAAGGGGAAGCTCTTCACGCGCCGTGACAGCCGGCCCTTGCGGGGCTCGGGCAGCGGTCCCTGCGCGACCAGGGCCTGCCCGAGCTTGGACTCGACCAGCGCCGTGAGGTCGCGGTGGTGCAGGTCGAGCTCGGGCGCGATGACCTGGAAAGTGTCCAGCGCATACCCGGTGCGGGTGGTGTGGACCTTGGCATCCAGGATGTTGAAGCCCGCGCCGTCGAAGTAGCCGCAGATCCGCGCGAACAGGTCCTGCAGGTCCTTCGCGTACACCAGCACCTGCAGGCCTTCGCCGACCGGGGACGGTCGCGCCCGCACCACGGGCTCCACGCTCTCCACATGCCGCCACAGGGCCCGCGCATGCCAGGCCAGATCGGGCGCGTCGTGGCGCGCGAAGTAGCTCAGGTCCAGCGTCTTCCAGAGCGCATCCTCGGTGCCCGGCAACTGCGCCTTCAGCGCCAGTTCCTGCCGCGCCTCCTGCTTGCGCGCCTCGATCTCCGCGGCCATGTTCAGCTTCGCGCCGCCGAGCGCGCGCAACGTCAGCCGGTACAGGTCCTCCAGCAGCTTGCCCTTCCACGCGTTCCAGACCTTGGGTCCGGTGCCGCGGATGTCGGCGACCGTCAGCAGGTAGAGCGCGGTCAGCGTGCGCTCGTCCTTCACCAGCTGCGCGAAGTGCTGGATGACCTCGGGATCCGACAGGTCCTCCTTCTGCGCCACGCGCGACATCGTCAGATGGTGCTCGACCAGGAACACGACCAGCGCCGCGTCCGCCTTCGGGAGCCCGTGCGCGCGGCAGAAGCGTTTGGCCTCGGCCGCGCCGAGGTCGGAGTGATCGCCGCCGCGTCCCTTGGCGATGTCGTGGAACAGCGCCGCGACGTACAGCGCCGAGGGGCGGTCGAACTGCGCCGCCAGCTGCGAGCAGAACGCGTATTCGTGGGTGTGCTCAGGGATGAAGAAGCGCCGGATGTTGCGCAGCACCATCAGGATGTGCTGATCCACCGTGTAGACGTGGAACAGGTCGTGCTGCATCTGCCCGACGATGCGCCGGAACACCCACAGGTAACGCCCCAGCACCGAGGTCTGGTTCATCAACCGGAACGCATGCGTCTGTCCCTGCGGTTCCTCCAGGATGCGCATGAACATCGCGCGGTTGGCCGGGTCGCGACGGAACGCGCTGTTCATCAGTCCGCGCGCGTTGTACAGCGCGCGCAGCGTCTTCGCGGACAGGCCCTTGATGCCGGGCGTCTGCTGGTAGATCAGGAAGGTCTCGAGGATCGCGTGCGGCTCGCGCTCGTAGAGATCGTCGGAGGCGATCTCCAGCATGCCGCTGCGCTCCAGGAAGCGCTCGTTCACCGGTCGCAGGCCGTTGTCGCGGGTGTCGTTGATCTGCTCTTCCAGGTTCAGCAGCGTGATCTGGTTGAGCTGCGTCACCGCCTTGGCCGCCCAGTAATAGCGGCGCATCAGCTTCTCGGAAGCGCGCAGCGACTTTGTCGACTCGTACCCGAAGCGCTCGGCCACCGCCGTCTGCAGGTCGAAGACCAGCCGGTCCTCGCGGCGTCGGGCGGCCAGGTGCAGCTGGCAGCGGATGCTCTTGAGCACGCCTTCGTTGCGCTGCAGCTGGCGGGCCTCGAAGGTGGTGATCAGGCCCTTGGCCGCCAGCTGGGGCCAGGTCTTGCCCAGGCCCGCGCCGCGCGCGATCCAAATCAGCACCTGCAGGTCCCGCAGGCCGCCGGGGCTTTCCTTGATGTTGGGTTCGAGCGCGTAAGGCGTCTCTTCGTACTTGGTGTGGCGCTGGCGCATCTCCAGCGTCTTGGCGCGCATGAATGCGCGTGCGTCCATCGCCGTGCAGAAGGCCTTGTCGAAACGCTTGACCAGCGGCTTCGCGCCGGCCAGCCAGCGCGACTCCAGCAGCGCGGTCTGGATGGTGACGTCGCCGGCGGCTTCGTCCAGGCATTCCTTGACCGACCGCACCGAGGAGCCGATCTCCAGCCCGATGTCCCAGCAGGCGGTGATGAAGGCCTCGATCGCGTGCTTGAGCGGGCCGGGCTGATCCGGCGTGGCGCCGTCGGGGAGCGTGTCGGGCAGCAGCAGCAGGACGTCGACGTCCGAATGCGGGAACAGCTCGCCGCGTCCGTAGCCGCCGACCGCGACCAGCGCGGCCTCGGGCGCCGCCGCGGCGATGCCCGATTGCGTCCACAGCGCCTGCAGGGTGCCGTCGACGTGCCGGGCCAGCTGCCGCATCAGGCGGGTGGCCGCGGACACGCTGGCCTTGACCGACGCGAAGTCGTCCAGCAGCGCCTGCTTGCCGGCCTTGAACTGCTGGCGCAGGTCGGCGACCGACGGCCCGGCCGCGGGCAGCGCCGACGGGTCGTTCGAGGAAGCGCCGACCTCGCCGGGCGTCCTGGCGTTCATGGGCGGGCCGCGGCGATCAGGCCGGCACGGCCTGGGGCAACGCGAAGGCCGGCGGCGGCGGCGTGCCGGCCGACTGCGTCAGGATCTCGAAGCCGGTCTCGGTGACCAGCACCGTGTGCTCCCACTGCGCCGACAGCGAGCGGTCCTTGGTGACGATGGTCCAGCCGTCGCCCATCTCGCGGATCTCGCGGCGGCCGGCGTTGATCATCGGCTCGATCGTGAAGACCATGCCGGGCACCAGCTCCTCGAGCGTGCCGGGACGCCCGTAGTGCAGCACCTGCGGCTCCTCATGGAACTTCTGGCCGATGCCGTGGCCACAGAACTCGCGCACGACGCTGAAGCCGGCGTTCTCCGCGAAGGTCTGGATCGAGTGGCCGATGTCGCCCAGGCGCGCGCCCGGCTTGACCTTCTGGATGCCCTTCCACATCGCCTCGTAGGTGAAGGCGCACAGCCGCTTGGCCGCGATCGAGCCCTCGCCGACGACGAACATCCGGCTCGTGTCGCCGTGCCAGCCGTCCTTGATGACGGTCACGTCGATGTTGACGATGTCGCCGTTCTTCAGCGGACGGTCATTCGGAATGCCGTGGCACACCTGATGGTTGATCGAGGTGCAGATCGACTTGGGGTAGGGCGAATAGCCGGGCGGCTGGTAGTTCAGTGGGGCGGGGATGCCCTGCTGGACGTTCACGATGTAGTCGTGGGCCAGCTTGTCGAGGTGCTCGGTGGAGACGCCCGGCTTGACGTGCGGGGTCAGCATGTCCAGCACCTCGGACGCCAGACGGCCGGCGATGCGCATGGCGTCGATGTCGGCGCCGGTCTTGATCGTGATGGTCATGGACTCAATTTTAGCTGGCGCCAGCCGGAAACGCCGGCCCATGGCAGGAGGCCCCGGAGGTGGCCGACTTTTCAAGCGGAGCCCGGACAAGCGGAGCCCGAGATCGGGCGCCGCCAGGCTCACGGGCTTGCCCCCGGGGGCCGGCGCAGCCGGAAGGGGGCTTATTCAGCCCAGACGATGACGCCGGTGTATGCGGTGATGAGCACCACGATCCCGAAAGCGATCCGGTACCAGGCGAAGGGCACGAAGCTGTGGCTGGCGATGTACTTCAGCAGCCAGCGCACGCAGATCCAGGCGCTGACGAAGGAGAAGAACAGTCCGACCGCGAACAGCGGGATGTCGCCGGTCGACAGCACCGAGCGTTCCTTGTACAGGCTGTACAGGCCGGCGCCGATCAGTGTCGGGATGGCCAGGAAGAAGCTGAAATCGGTGGCCGCCTTGCGCGACAGGCCCAGCAGCATGCCGCCGATGATGGTCGCGCCGGAGCGGCTGGTGCCCGGCACCATCGCCAGGCACTGGACGAAGCCGACCTTGAGCGCATCCATCGGCGTCATCTGGTCCACGTCCTGGATGCGCACCGTGGTCTGCTGGCGGCGCTCCGCCCACAGGATGATGAAGCCCCCGAGGATGAAGGTGCTCGCCACCACCACGGGGGTGAACAGGTGTTCCTTGATGACCTTGCCGAACAGCAGGCCCAGGATGACGGCGGGCAGGAAGCCGATGGCCACGTTCAGCACGAAGCGGCGGGCGCGCGCGTCGCTGCCCAGGCCGGCCGCGGTTTCGCGCAGGCGCTGCCAGTACACGATGATCACCGCGAGGATCGCCCCGGTCTGGATGGCGATGTCGAACACCTTGCCCCGCGCATCCTCGAAACCGCCCAGCAGCGCGCCCGTCAGGATCAGGTGGCCGGTCGACGAGATCGGCAGGAATTCGGTCAGGCCTTCGACGATCCCCATGATCGCGGCCTTGATCAACATCAGAGTGTCCAAACTTCGACTCCAGAATGCCGCCTCGCTCGGGGGTGGAGGCGGGTCGGCGGGGATCATAGCCGTCGCTCGAACACGATTTGCCGCAGTGCAGCACCCGGATGGGCGGGTCTGGCGTGAGGGTTCCGTGAGTCGGGCGTGAAGGCCTTCAGTCCCCCTTAAAGGGCTCCGTGCCAGGCCTTGCCCGGGTAGGGCGGCGCTTGACCAGTTCGAAAGGCCGCCGCTACATTACTGACCGGTTAGTCAGTTATTGACTGCGCAGACCCCGCGCGCCGCCCGCGCCCCTCACCCCCACCCTCTCCCGCAAGCGGGAGAGGGAGCAAGCCGTCCGCTCGTTCAACATGCCTCGCGCTTCCGCCAAGACCGCCAGCCCGGCGCCGTCGTCCACTCGACAGCGGCGCAAGGAGGCGCGGCCGCAGGAATTGCTCGAGGCGGCGCTGTCGCTGTTCGTCGAGAAGGGCTTCGCCGCCACCCGGTCGGAGGAGGTCGCCGCCAAGGCGGGGGTGTCCAAGGGGACGCTGTACCTCTACTACCCCTCCAAGGAGGAACTCTTCAAGGCGGTGGTGCGTGAGTCCATCGGCACCAAGATCGCCGAGGGCGTGTCGGAGCTGGGCAAGCA
>NZ_JARVXN010000010.1:0-40737 GCF_048957715.1 Mitsuaria sp. CC2
GAGCGCATGGGGCTGACCCCCGCCGGCGGCATCCACAAGATCATGATGAGCGAGGCCGGCAACTTCCCGCAACTGGCCGCGTTCTACAACGACGAGGTGATCGAACCCAGCTGTGCGCTGCTGGCCGAGGTCGTGCGACGGGGGATCGCCTCGGGCGAATTCCGCGACGTCGACCCCGACGCCTGCGTGATGGTGCTGATCGGCCCGGTGCTGCACCTGGTGCTGCATCAGCACTCCATCGGCGCGGCGGGCGTCGTGCATGACCACAAGCCCGAACCCGAGGTGGTGCTGAAGCTGCAGCTCGAACTCATGTTCGAGGGACTTCTCAACCGCCCGGGAGATCCGGCCACCCCGCGGCCGGCCGCCTAGAATACCGCCCGCATTCCCGACCGCTTCCCGATTGCTTTCCCGATCGAATTTGGCGCGCCGTGCGGCGCCAGAGGACCAGAACATGAACTTCGAACAAGCCCGCTTCAACATGATCGAACAGCAGATCCGCCCCTGGGATGTGCTGGACACCTCCGTGCTGGCCCTGCTGGCGGTGGTCAAGCGCGAGGACTTCGTGCCGGCGGCCTACCGCAACGTGGCGTTCACCGATGTCGAGCTGCCGCTGGCGCACGGCCGCAAGATGCTGCCCCCGCGGGTCGAGGCCCGCTGGATGCAGGAGCTGCAGATCGAACGTCACGAGAAGGTGCTGGAGATCGGCACCGGCGCCGGCTACCTGGCCGCGCTGCTGGGCCACAAGGCACAGCAGGTCTTCACCGTCGAGCCGGACGCGCAATTGGTAGGCGCCGCCCGCGACGCGCTGCGCCGCAACGGCGTGCTGAACGTGACGGTGGTCGAGGGCGACGGCGTCAAGGGCCTGCCGGCCGAGGCGCCGTTCGACGTCATCCTGCTGTCGGGCTCGGTCGCGCAGGTGCCGCAGGCGCTGCTGGACCAACTGAAGATCGGTGGCCGCATGGGCGTGATCGTCGGCGAGGAGCCGGCCATGACCGCCCGCATCATCACCCGCACCGGCGAGCGCGAGTTCGCGACGAAGAACCTGTTCGAGACGGTGGTGCAGCGTCTGGACGGTTTCGACACGGGCTCGCATTTCTCGTTCTGAGGCGCCAGGCGTCGCCAGGGGGCTGAGGCGCCCCCGGGCGCTCAAGCAGCCCATCGCGCGTAATTGCCGTCAGGGGGTGCGAAGACTGCAAGTCGTCGCATTTCTTTCGAGGGAAGCGGGGGAGGTGATCTATAACCTCGCCCGCGGCACCCGGGTCGGATCGGAGGCGATCGACCCGACGGTGCCGAGGTACTGAATCCCGTCCGCGGCCTGGCCGCGGCCGGTCCGCAGTTGGATCGATCCGAAGAACATCACATCGACACGAGGATGCCTCATGGCCGCTGAACGCCGTCCGTCTCCGACCTCCCGCCTGCCGCGGGTCACGCTCCTGGCCGCGGCGCTCGCCTTCGCGGCGGGCGCGGCCCAGGCGCAGAGCCTGCAAGAGCTGTACGACGCGGCGCGCGCCTACGACGCGACCTTCCTCGCCGCGCGCGCGGTGGCGGACTCCGCGCAGTACCGCTACGGCCAGGCGCAGGCGTTGGCGCGCCCGAGCGTGGGCCTGGGCGTCGGCGCGACGCGCAACGAGGTCGATCTGCCGGCGATCCCCAACGGCCAGGGCGGCTCGGTCAACAGCGGGTGGCAGGGCAACACGGTCACCAATGCCGGGCTGAGCGCGAAGTACGCGATCTTCAACCGCCCGAACGCCGGCAGCATCGAACAGGCCCGCCTGGGTGTCGACGTCGCCCAGTCCGACCTGGACACGGCGGAGCAGGACCTGATCGTCCGCGTGGCGCAGGCCTACTTCGACGTGCTCGCCGCCAAGGACACGCTGTCGACCTCCAGCGCCAACAAGGCCGCGATCGCGGAGCAGCTGGCCTCGGCCAAGCGCAACTTCGAGGTCGGCACCGCGACCATCACCGACACGCGTGAGGCGCAGGCCCGCTACGACCTGGCGACCGCGCAGGAACTGGCCGCCGACAACGACCTGCGCGTCAAGCGCGTGACGCTGGACCAGCTGGTGGGTCGCGTCGGCGTCGAGCCGCGTCCGCTGGCGGTGCCGGTGGCGCTGCCGCCGGTCGCGCCGTCGAGCGTGGAGCCCTGGGTCACCCAGGCCGAGGCCGCCCATCCCGCCATCCGCAAGGCGCAACTGGGTCTGGACATCGCCAGGATCGAGATCGACCGGGCCCAGGGCGCCCGTTGGCCGACGGTCGAGCTGAACGCCTCGCTGGGCGTGCAGCGCCAGACCGGCGAGGGCGTCAGCTACACCGGCAACACCAAGCAGGGTTCGCTGGGCGTGTCGGTCAACCTGCCGGTGTACACCGGCGGCCAGATCACCAACCGCATCAAGGAAACGATGTCGTTGGAGGAGAAGTCCCGCAACGACCTGAACTTCGCCCGCCGCAGCGTCGAGGAAGGCACCAAGCGCGCCTTCTTCGGCGTCCAGTCGCTGCAGGCGCAGGTGAAGGCCTACGAGGCGGCGGAGTCCTCCACCAAGCTGGCGCTGGAAGCGACCCAGCTGGGCTACAAGGTCGGCGTGCGCGTCAACCTGGACGTGCTCAACGCCCAGACGCAGCTCTACACGACCCAGCGCGACCTCGCGAAGGCGCGCTACGACGTGCTGGTGAACAGCCTCAAGCTGCGCCAGGCGTCCGGGCAACTCCGCCCCGAGGACGTCACGGCGATCAACGCGCTGCTGGCGCCGTAAGCCCGTCATCGGGCTACCCCGAAAGAAAGCCGCCTCCGGGCGGCTGTCGTCCATCTGGCGGTCTGGTGACAGGTCTTGCGCCTGCGACGCGCGACAATCCGTCCCATGCTTTTCGTGATCTCCCCCGCGAAGTCCCTGGACTACGACACCCCGACCCCGGACGAGGTCGCGGCCCTGGCCAGCCGTCCCCAGTTCGTGCCGCAGTCGGCTGAGCTGATCGAGGTCCTCAAGACCCGGTCGCCGTCCGACATCAGCGGGTTGATGGACCTCTCCGAAGCGCTCTCGAATCTGAACGTCGCCCGATATCACGCGTGGTCGACCCGCTTCACCGACAAGAACAGCAAACCCGCCGTGCTCGCCTTCAACGGCGATGTGTACGACGGCCTGCAGGCCTCGACGCTGTCCCTGGACGACCTGCAGTGGGCGCAGCGCCATCTGGCGATCCTGTCGGGGCTTTATGGCGTGCTGCGCCCGCTGGACCGGCTTCAGCCCTACCGCCTGGAGATGGGCACCGCGCTGAAGAACGACAAGGGCGGCAACCTCTACGCCTATTGGGGCGACACCATCGCCGAGCACCTGAACGCCCGGACCGCGCAGCTCCAGTCGCCGGTGATCGTGAACCTGGCGTCGCAGGAATACTTCAGGGCCGCCGCGCGCAAGGTCCTGAAGCCGCGCGTCATCGAATGCCAGTTCGAGGACTGGAAGAATGGCCGCTACAAGATCATCAGCTTCTTCGCCAAGCGCGCGCGCGGCCTGATGGCCCGCCACGCGATCCAGCGTCGCGTCGGGACGCCGTCGGGCCTGCTGGACTTCGCCGCCGACGGCTACGCCTACGCGCCCGAGGCGAGCGAGCCGGACCGGCTGGTCTTCCGGCGCCGGATCGCCGAGTGACGGCGGGCGATCGCCGGACGCGCGTCGACCCATGAGCAGCCAAGCGTAAGCGGCGGCCCCTTTCCGGCACACCGGGATACAGGCAGACACCGATCAGTTTGATACCGTTGCGGATATGAGTAACTCGCAATACCTCACGCCCGAACTGCGCGAATGGGTGGCCGCGCAACTGCGCAATGGCATCACGCGCGAGGCCTTGTACCAGGCCATGCTCACCAGCGGCTGGCAGCCCGACATGGCGCAGCAGGCGCTGGCGGAGCACCGCCCGTTCGAGGCGCCCCTGACCCTGCCCGCGATCGCGGAGCCGGCCATCGAGGCCGGCTCGCTGCCGGAGCCCGACCTCGGCGAGCAGCGCAGCGTGCTGCTGCCCGACGGCCACCGGGTCGAGATCCTGATGACGCTGCAGCGGCCCCGGGTGATCGTGTTCGGCAATCTGCTGTCGGAGCAGGAGTGCGATGCCATCGTCAGCAATGCCGGGCAGCGCCTGGCGAGATCGGAGACGGTCGCTTCGCAGCGCGAGGGCAGCGAGGTGAACGCCGCGCGCACCAGCGAGGGCATGTTCTTCGAGCGCGGCGAGAACGAGGTCGTGGCGCGCATCGAACGCCGCCTCGCGACCCTGCTGAACTGGCCGGTGCGCAACGGCGAAGGGCTGCAGGTCCTGCATTACCGCGCCGGCGCCGAGTACCAGCCGCACTACGACTACTTCGATCCGCGGCACGCCAGCAGCAAGGCCATCCTGGAGCGCGGCGGCCAGCGGGTCGCCACGATCGTGATGTACCTGAACACGCCGACCCGAGGCGGCGCCACGGTGTTCCCCGACATCAAGCTGGACGTGATGGCGCAGAAGGGCCACGCGGTGTTCTTCAGCTACGACCGGCCCGATCCGGCGACGCTGACCTTGCATGGTGGCGCGCCGGTCGTCGAGGGCGAGAAATGGGTCGCCACAAAATGGTTACGTCAGGGCGAGTTCGTTTGACGCGGCCTTCACCGGTGGCCCGCTAGACTCCCGCTCATCGTCACGAGCGCCGGCCCCGGCCGGTGCGTCCAGAAGAAGGAAATCCTCATGAAGTCGTTGATCGCCGCCCTGGGCACCGCACTGCTGACCACGCTGGCGCAGGCGCAAGTCCAGCCGCAATCGCAGCCGCAGCCGATGGCGCCCGCCGCGGCGCCGATCCCGGCTGCCCACGCCGACATGGCCGCCCCGGCCGCGCCCGCGGCCAAGCCCGCAAAGGCTGGCGGCAAGCACAAGGCCACCGGCAAGGCGGCGAGCAAGAGCGGCAAGCACGCCACCGCGAAGAAGTCCGGCGCGAAGAAGTCCGGCGCGAAGAAGAAATCGGAGAAGCCGGCGCAGCATGCGTCGTCGGGCAAGTCCGGCGCGAAGAAGGTCGCCAACGCGAAACCGAAGAAGAGCAAGCAGCGCAGCGCTGCGGCCTGATGCCGGATCGCTGAAAACAGAAAAGCAGCCCGCGGGCTGCTTTTTTGTGGGTGCTCCCACTGCCGAGCCGCCGGGGCTCGGGAGCGGTCTCACGGCGTGTCTTAGACGCGCTTGCGGTACTCGTGGGTGCGCGTGTCGATTTCGATGTTGTCGCCCTGGGCCACGAAGATGGGCACCGGGATCTCGAAACCGGTGGCGATCTTGGCGGGCTTCAGGACCTTGCCCGAGGTGTCGCCCTTGACGGCCGGCTCGGTCCAGGTCACTTCACGCACGACGCTGGTCGGCAGTTCCACGGAGATGGCCTTGCCGTCGTAGAACACCACTTCCACTTCCATGCTGTCCTGCAGGTAGTTGATGGCGTCGCCCATGTTCTCGGCTTCCACCTCGAACTGGTTGTACTCGGAGTCCATGAACACATACATCGGATCGGCGAAGTACGTGTAGGTGCACTCCTTCTTCTCCAGGATGATCTGGTCCATCTTGTCGTCGGCCTTGAAGACGACTTCGGTGCCGGAGTTGTTCAGCAGGCTCTTCAGCTTCATGCGCACGGTGGCGGCATTGCGGCCACCGCGGCTGTATTCGGTCTTCAGCACGACCATGGGGTCCTTGCCGTGCATGATCACGTTGCCGGCGCGGATTTCTTGAGCGATCTTCATGATGATTCCGGGAGATTGGGTCGGAGAGGGGCCGGGGCCATGACCCTGACCCCTCGGTGAGAAGTCCGGTTGACACCCGGAGATCCGCGCAATCAGAACGCGGAAAAGCCGCGCATTCTAGCTCGAAAGGCCCCTCACGCGCCACCCGACAGCCCGGCAAAGGCCTGGAGGCGGGCAGTGAGATCGGGCAGCGCGGCCAGCTCGGCGCGCCACGCGCGGGCGTGCGGCGCGGCGGTGGTGAGGTCCCGAAGCGCCTGCGCGGCCTGCGAGTTCCACGGCGCCAGACCGTTCCAGGCGAGCGACAACGCGTGCCAGTGTGCCCGCAGCGGCGCGGGCGCCTCGGCCATCGACCGGGCGAGGAAGGCCTCCAGCTTCGGCCCGTGCGCGCCGTCGTCCTGGAAGTAGATCTGCCAGAGCATCGGCCGCCCGGCCCACTGCGCGCGGACGAACGAATCCTCGCCGCGCACCAGGTTCAGGTCGCAGGACCACAGCAGGCGATCGTAGTCAGCCTGGCTGAGGTGGGGCAGGGCGATCGCGCGTTGCCCGGTCCGCAGCAGGGGAGGAAGCTCCTGCTGCGGCGCGCCGGGGCACAGGAGCAGGAGCCATCCGGGTCCGAGCGCTTCGAGGAAAGACGCCAGCGGCGCGTGCGGGTAGGCGAACAGGCTGAGCACGCGTTCTCCCGCTACCGGCGCCCAGCCGTGGTCGGCCAGCCACGCGGCGCCGTCGTGGCCGTCGATGGCTCTGATCAAGCCTGGCTCGCGCAGCAGCCCGCCGGTGCGTTCGTTGAAGCCGGGATAGAAGAATCGCTTCTCCAGTCCCGCGGCCGGGCCGGAGAACTGCGGCGACTTCAAGCCGTGGCTGCGTTCGACGTAGCTTTCAGCGCTGAGGTATTCCAGGTTGATCCACGCCGGCTTCACCGCGCCTGCGGCCATCGCCGCGATGAAGGCCTCCGGCAGGTCGCAGCCGAAGGTCTCGACCACGACGTCGCCGGGCGCGGCCCGCGCGCTGTCGGCCCAGGGCAGGCAGGCGAGGCCCTCGACCGGCGTCGGCTGCATCCAGCTCAGCGGGGAGAGGTCGTCGCTCCACAGGCGCACCTGCGCGCCGCGTCCCGCGAGGTCGCGCGCCAGGCGCAGGCAGACGCCGAGATCCCCGTAGTTGTCGATGACGCGGCAGAAGATGTCCCACGTCAGCCTGTCAGGAGTCTGCGCGGCGCAAGAGGATTCGGCGGGGAGGTCGGGCATCGAGGAATTATCAGGCGGCACAATCGCGTCCCATGAGCACGACCCCCGCCGGCGCCAGCGAAGTGCCGGAGCCGATTCCCGATCCGTCCCTCGCGCCCGCGGCGCCCGAAGCGCCCGAAGCGCCGGCGGCGTCCCACGCCGACGAGTGGAACACCCAGTCCGCCGCCATCGAGGCCGCCGAGTCGCGCCGCGTCGCCGACATGGAGCGCGCCGCGCGCGAGGGCCGCGACCGGCTGCTGGCCGAGGTGCTGGCGCTGCCGGCGCTGCCCGGCGTCTACCGCTACTTCGATGCGCAGGACCATGTGCTCTACGTCGGCAAGGCGAAGAACCTGAAGCGGCGCGTCTCGAGCTATTTCCAGAAAGACCACGGCGGCACGCGCATCGGCATGATGATCGCGCGCATCGCGCGGCTGGAGACCACGGTGGTACGCACCGAGGCCGAGGCGCTGCTGCTTGAGAACAACCTGATCAAGGCGCTCAATCCGCGGTTCAACATCCTGTTCCGCGACGACAAGAGCTACCCCTACATGCGGCTGTCCGGCCATGCCTGGCCGCGCATCAGCTACTACCGCGGCGCGGTCGACCGTCGCCACCGCTACTTCGGCCCGTTCCCCAGCGCCTGGGCGGTGAAGGAATCGATCCAGCTGATCCAGAAGGTCTTCCAGCTGCGGACCTGCGAGGACACCGTCTTCAACAACCGCAGCCGGCCCTGCCTGCTGCACCAGATCCATCGCTGCACCGCGCCCTGTGTGCCCGAGGGCCAGAACGACGACTACCGCCGCAACGTCAGCAACGCGGAGCGGTTCCTGCTCGGCGAGACGCAGGAGGTGATGGACGCGCTGCAGGCGCAGATGATGACCCACGCCGAACGCTTCGAGTACGAGCAGGCGGCGGGCATCCGCAACCAGATCACCGCGCTGTCCAAGGTGCTGCAGCAGCAGGCCGTCGACGAGAACAGCGCGACGGGCCGCGACCGCGATGTCGACATCCTGGCGGTGAAGCTGCAGGGCGGACGCGCCTGCGTGAACCTGGCGATGGTGCGCGGCGGCCGGCATCTGGGCGACCGCGCGTATTTCCCCAAGCACGTCGACGACGCGACGGCCGTCCAACTGCTGGACGACGATGAGCTGACGCCGGTCGAAGGCGAAGGCGGGGGCGAGGGCGGGGGCGAGGGCGAGGGCGTTGCCACCCGCGCCGAACCGCCGAGCGCCGAACGACTGGTGCTGGAAGCCTTCATCGCGCAGCATTACCTGGAGATGGCGGTGCCGTCGCTGCTGGTGCTGTCGGAGGCGGTCGATCCCGCGCTGGCCGAGGCGCTGAGTGTGCAGGCCGGCTACCGCGTCACGACCCAGGCCCAGCCGCGCGGCCAGCGTCGCATCTGGCAGGAGATGTGCGTCAAGGGCGCGGAGATCGCGCTGGCGAGACTGCTGTCGGAAGAGGGCTCGCAGCAGGCGCGCACACGCGCGCTGATCGACGCGCTGGACCTGAGCGTCACCGAACTCGACAAGTTCCGCATCGAGTGCTTCGACATCAGTCACACGGCCGGCGAGGCGACGCAGGCGTCCTGCGTGGTCTTCGAAGGCCACCAGATGCAGAGCGCCCAGTACCGGCGCTTCAACATCGAAGGCATCACCGGCGGCGACGACTACGCCGCGATGCGCCAGGTGCTGACACGCCGTTACAGCAAGATGGCCGAGGCCGCCCAGAATGGCACCGGACGGATGCCGGACCTGGTGCTGGTGGACGGCGGCAAGGGACAGGTGTCGATGGCGCGCGAGGTCTTCCAGCAGCTCGGCGTCGACCTGAGCCTCATCGTCGGCGTTGAGAAGGGCGAAGGGCGCAAGGTCGGCCTGGAAGAACTCGTCTTCGCCGACGGGCGCGAGAAGGTCTACCTCGGACGCGATTCGGCGGCGCTGATGCTGGTCGCGCAGATCCGGGACGAGGCCCACCGCTTCGCCATCACCGGCATGCGGGCCAAGCGCGCGTCGATCCGGACGGGCGGCTCGCGCCTGGAGGACGTGCCCGGCGTCGGCCCGAAGAAGCGGGCGCAGCTGCTGCAGCGCTTCGGCGGCGTGCGGGGCGTGGCCGGCGCGAGCGTCGAGGAGCTCTGCACCGTCAAGGGCATCTCGCGCGAGCTCGCGGAGGAAATCTATCGCGCGCTGCATTGAACGGCGCGCGGCTCGTTGGGGCTTGTTGGGGCTAGTTGGAAAAAGGCATGACACCGATCGATCGAATGACCTGGATGCGAGGGCTGCGCTGGAGCGGCGAGCTGGCGCTCGCGCTGTCGCTGGCGGCCTGCGGTGGACCGACGCAGCGCCAGCCGGACCGTCCCCCGGTGCAGGAGGTCCCCGGCGGCTCGCCGGCGGCCACGCCGGTCGCTCCGGGCGGACCGGTGCCGACCTCGCCGGCCGTGCGTCGCGGCCTGCCGCTGCCGGCGCCGCAGGCGGTCCGCTCGCACGAGGACCTGCGCCGTCAGGCCGCGCAGCGTTTGGTCGCGGCCAATCCGGACGGCACCTACATGGGCGAGGTGCCGCCCGAGCTGCTGGCGATCCCCGTGCTGGAGGTGGAGCTCAACCAGGACGGTTCCATCCGGCGCATCCGCGTGCTGCGCAAGCCGACCCAGGCCGAGGACACCATCGAGGTCGCCATCGCGGCGGTGCGCCGCGCCGCGCCCTTCGGCGACGTGAGCCGGCTGCCCAAGCCCTGGAAGTTCGTCGAAGTCTTCCTGTTCGACGACGACCGGCGCTTCAAGCCGCGCACCCTCGACGATTAAGCGATCACCGACGGTTTCGCGCCGTGAAACGTGGGCACAATGCCGCCCATGTTCTGGACGCTGCCAACCTTGCTGACCTGGGCCCGCATCGTGGCCATCCCGCTGATCGTCGGGGTGTTCCACCTGCAGATGTCGCCCGCCCATCAAAACCTGCTGGCCACGGTCCTCTTCATCACGGTGGCCCTGACCGACTGGGCGGACGGCTACCTGGCGCGCAAGCTCAACCAGACCTCGTCCTTCGGCGCCTTCCTGGATCCGGTGGCCGACAAGTTCCTGGTCTGCGCGGCGCTGCTGGTGCTGCTGGAACAGCAGCGCGTGGACGCGCTGGTGGCGCTGGTCATCGTCGGACGCGAGATCGCCATCTCGGCGTTGCGCGAGTGGATGGCGCAGATCGGCGCCTCCCGCTCGGTGGCGGTGCACATGCTGGGCAAGCTCAAGACCACGGTGCAGATGGTGGCCATCCCCTTCCTGCTGTTCGACGGCAGGCTGTTCGAGGTCATCAATACCCGCCTTTGGGGCACCTGGCTGATCTACCTGGCCGCCGTGCTGACCATCTGGTCGATGGTCTATTACCTGCAGAAGGCGCTGCCCGAGATCCGGGCCAAGGTGCGCTGAAACGGTCGCCGGGCCGGTCACCCGGCGATCTGCGTTGCAACAGCGCGTATCGGGACTTCCCCCTTGTCTGGACGCGCGGGCAATGCGTCTAGAATCCGCTTCCCGCGCCGTTCGGGCGGCCTGGCAAACCAATGAGGGGGTACCTTCGTGAACAAGTCCGAATTGATCGAGCACATCGCCAAGCAGGCGGACATTTCCAAGGCGGCCGCGGGGCGCGCGTTGGAGGCTGTCATCGGCGGTGTGAAGACCACGCTCAAGAAGAACGGGACGGTGTCGCTGGTGGGCTTCGGCACCTTCAGCGTCACGAAGAGAGCGGCCCGCACCGGCCGCAACCCGCGCACGAACGAGGCGATCAAGATCAAGTCGGCGAAGGTGCCGAAGTTCCGTCCGGGCAAGGCCCTCAAGGACGCGGTGAACTGAAAGCCGGGACCTGAAGAATTCCGGGCGCTTAGCTCAGTTGGTAGAGCACCTCCCTTACACGGAGATTGTCGGCGGTTCGAGCCCGTCAGCGCCCACCAGAAAACCGAGGCAGATCCACGTGAACCGTGGACTAGAATGCCGCGGCCCAAAGGCGAACCACGGTTCGCCTTTGTCGTATGTGAAATGACCAGAGTGAAATGACCTGAGGTTGTTGATGTTCGATTTTGTTCGCAAGCACACGCGGCTGTTCCAGTTCATCCTGCTGATCCTGATCGTGCCGTCCTTCGTGCTGGTCGGCGTGGAGGGCTACAGCCGCTTCATGGATGGCGGCAACGCGACGGTGGCCACCGTGGACGGCCACAAGATCACGCAGTCCGAATGGGACCAGGCGCAGAAGACCCAGGTCGAGCGCATGCGCATGGAATCGCCGACCATGGACCCCAAGGTCTTCGATTCGCCGGAGGTGCGCAAGGACGTGCTGGAGAACCTGCTGCGCGAGCGCGTGCTCGCCGCCGTGGTGGCCGATGAGCACCGCACCATCAGCAACGAGCAGCTGATCGAGTTGATCAAGACGGATCCGCAACTCGCGCCGCTGCGCGACGTGGAGACCGCCAAGCGCATCGCCGCGCAACAGGGCATGACGGTCGACGGTCTGCTGCAGAACGTCCGCCAGAGTCTTCAGACCAACGGCGTGCTGGGTCCGATCGCGCAGAGCGCGCTGCCGACGCAGGCGAGTGCCAATCTGGCCTTCGACGCGCTGCTGCAGCAGCGCGAGCTGCAGTTCCAGACCTTCGCCGCGAAGGACTTCGCCGCGACGCTGAAGCCGACGGACGCCGACCTCGAGGCCTACTACAAGGACCCGAAGGTGTCCGCGAAGTTCCAGCTGCCGGAAAGCGCCGACATCGAGTATGTCGTGCTGGACGCCGCCGCGCTGGCGGCCGGCGTGACGGTCAACGCCGACGAGGTGCAGAAGTTCTACGACGAGAACAAGGCGCGCTTCACCAGCGATGAGGAACGCCGTGCCAGCCACATCCTGATCAAGGCGGGCGGCGACATGCCGGCGGCCGACAAGGCCAAGGCGAAGGCCAAGGCCGACGAACTGCTGGCCGAGGCGCGCAAGAACCCGGCCGGCTTCGCCGAGCTGGCGAAGAAGAACTCCGAAGACCCGGGCTCGGCCGCGAATGGCGGCGATCTGGACTTCTTCGGCAAGGGTGCGATGGTCAAGCCCTTCGAGGATGCCGTCTACGCGCTGAAGAGGGGTGAGATCAGCAACGTCGTCCAGTCCGACTTCGGCTATCACATCATCCTGCTGACGGACGTCCGGGGCGGTCAGGTGCGTCCGTTCGACACCGTCAAGGCCGGCATCGAAGCCGACCTGCGTCGTCAGCTGGCGCAGAAGCGCTACACCGAGCAGGCGGACAGCTTCAGCGACACGGTCTACAGCGACGCGGATTCGCTGAAGCCGGCGGCTGACAAGTTCAAGCTGACGATCCAGAAGGCGACGGTGCAACGCAAGGCCGCGCCCGACGCGACCGGTGTGCTGGCGTCGCCGAAGCTGCTGGAGGCGGTGTTCGCGGCGGACTCGCTGAGCAAGAAGCAGAACACGGCGGCCATCGAGGCCGGCGGCAACCAGATGGTGTCGGCGCGTGTCGTCACCTACAAGCCGGCGCGCGTGCCGCCGCTGGCCGAGGTCAAGCCGATGCTGACGATGGCCTGGGTGGCGGACCACGCCGCGCAGGCCGCGAAGAAGGCGGGCGAAGCCCGTCTGGCCGAACTGCAGAAGGGCGGCGATGCCAAGGGCCTGGGCGAGGCGCTGACGGTGTCGCGCGCCAAGCCTGGCGTGCTGCCGCAGAAGGCGCTGGACCAGGTCTTGCGCGCCGACGTCGCCAAGCTGCCGGCCTATGTCGGCGTGGACGCGGGCAACGGCGATTTCCTGGTCGCGAAGATCGACAAGATCCTGCCGCGCGATCCGGCGCTGATCGATGCCAAGCGGGCGGCGGAACAGTACGCGCGCGCCTGGAGCGCGGTCGAGATGGCGAGCTACTACAACGTGCTCAAGGCCGACTACAAGGCGGCGATCAAGCCGGCGGTGCTGAAGGCCACGGCGGCCTCGGCGCCGGCGAACTGATCGGTCCCAGGACAAGGCAACGGGCGGCACTCGCGCGGTTCGAAAGTATTTTCAGAAGAACCGCAGAAAGTGCTTCCCACAGAGGAGAAAAGTGGCCATAATCTAAGGCTTCTCCAGTGGTGGCTATAGCTCAGTTGGTAGAGTCCCAGATTGTGATTCTGGTTGTCGTGGGTTCGAGTCCCATTAGCCACCCCACCCAATAAGAAACGCCCGCAAGACGCAAGTCCTGCGGGCGTTTTCCATTGCAGTTTGCAAGCTGAGCGTGCACGTCCTGAGCGGAGGGCTGCGGGCGGGGGTGATGCGTGTTCGACAGGCACTCGCGGACGTACACCGGCACGCGCTGCACCGCCAAGGTGTTCCGCGAGACCAGCGCGTGATCCAGGAGGTCCTCCACCAAACGCTGGCAGGTGTCCAACTGGCGCTCGATGACATCTCAGCGCCTGATCCAGCGGCGCGCCGGGCGATCCTCCCGCGAGCCCCCGTCTGTACGGCGGCGAACCCAAGCCCGCCGTGGTTCACATGTCGGGGACAGGCAAGGCCGTCAGCAGTCGGTTGTATTCGTTCTTCACGACGGCGTAGCACTCGCAGGTGCGCTGCTCCAGCCCTGGACGATCCAGCACCGTGATATGACCGCGTCGATAGCGGATGAGACCCGCGTCCTGCAGGTTGCCCGCCGCCTCCGTGACGCCCTCCCGGCGCACGCCCAGCATGTTGGCGATCAATTCCTGCGTCATGACGAGGTCGTCGCCGTGCAGCCGGTCCAGGCTGAGCAGCAGCCAGCGGCAGAGCTGCTGATCCAGGGAATGGTGGCGGTTGCACACCGCCGTCTGCGACATCTGCGTCAGCAACGCCTGCGTGTAGCGCAGCAGCAGCTGCATCACCTTGCCGGCCCGGTTGAACTCCTTGAGCATCAGGTCCGATCGCAACCGCAGCAGCTGGCCGGCGCTCTGCACCACGCCCCGGCTCGGCGTGGTCTGGCCGCCCATGAAGAGCGACACACCCAGCACGCCCTCGTAACCCACGATGGAGATCTCGGCCGAGCCGCCGTCCTCGAGCACGTAGAGCAGCGACACGATGCAGGTCGTCGGGAAGTAGACGTGCGACAGCTGTCCGCCCGACTCGTAGAGCACCTGCCCGAGCGCCGCATCCACGACTTCCAGATCCGGCAGCCAGCGGGCCAGTTCGTCATCCGAGAGCGCGGCCAGGAGTCGGTTCTCGCGGGCCAACTGCATGCTCACCATCAGGGCTCCTTGCGGCTGAAAGTCGCCGATCGAGTATAGGTCGATGCATGCGGGGCTCCGGCGTCGGGGAGCGGCCATCCGATGCGTGGCGAGCGTTCGCTGGCGCACGGACCCCGCGGGCGTATCGGCGCAGGCTGTGGACTGGTCGCGATCGCCACCGTCAACTCCCTTCATCCTTCCAGGAGCTCCCATGTCCAAACGTCAGCACGGCAACAAGGAAGCGAAAAAGCCCAAGCAAGTCCGGCCGCCCACGCCGACGCCCGCCATGCCCGGTCCCGCGATCCCACCGGTGGCGCCCTCGCGCGTCGGCCGCCGGTAGATGGACGCGTCCTGCGCCGGCCGCCTGAACAGCCTGAGCCTGCTGCAACGCTGCAAGGTGACCGGCAACGACGGCGACATCGGGCACGTACGCCTGGCCCTGTTCGACACGACGGACTGGCGCATCCACTTCCTGGTGCTCGAAGCCAGCCCCTGGCTGTTCGGCCGCTGGGTGCTGATCCTGCCGTCGCTGCTGTTGCAGCCGATCGAGCGGGGGAGCATGCACATGGACGCCAGCCGTCGCACCGTCAGGATGAGCCCGACGCTGCATCCGCTTCAGGGCATCTCCGCGCAGCAGGCCCACGCCGCGCGGATGCACTACGGGATGGAGACCCCGGTCGCCGCGGACCTGCCGCTCCTCATCGAGACGGCACTGCTGGACTGCGAACTGACGTCGGGTGGCGTCGGCATCGGTCGGGTGGTGGACCTGATCTACGACGACGTGGCGTGGACGCTGCGCTATCTGCTGGTGGACACGAGCGCGTGGTGGCCCGGCGGGCATCGCGTGCTGATCGGCGTGCGCTGGATCGAGGCGATCGACATCGTGGCCAAGCAGTTGTGCCTGTCCATGGATCGTGCGTCGGTGCGAGCCAGTCCGCCGTTCCAGGACATCGCGTCCATCGATCGCGATTACGAATCCCTGCTGCATCGCGGATATGGCCGGGACCGCTATTGGGTGGAACCGCCGCTCGCTGCCTGATACGCGCGAGACGCGCCCGCAGGGGCTGACACCCCGGCGGGACGTTCGCGTCACTCTTGCGCCGCCTCGCGATTCACGGCCGCTTCGGCGAGTTCCGACATCAATTCGTCGGCGTCATACATGTCGTCGACGGCCTCTTTCAACTGCCGCGCGTCGTCGTCCAGCTGCAAGGCACTGGCGAAGGCGGCGACCGTGCCGAAGCCCGTGATGCCGTAATGCGTCATGCGCTGGTATTGCGCAATGATCGCGGCGTCCAGCACCGGACCCTCTTCCGGCGGGTCCTCGAGGACGTGCTTGAAGGCTTCCTTCACCAGGCCTTCCATGCCCTTGCAGTGCTCCTTGGCCACCTCTTCGCCCTGGTTGGCGATCAGCGCCTTCAGGAGGTCGGTGTGGTCGGCGATGCCCGCCTGGGCTTCTTCGAGCATCTGCAACAGCTTCTCGTTCGTGGCCTGCGGCGCGATCTTCTCGAGCGCGCGCGCCATCTGGTCGTTGGCGGACCAGAGGTCCTTCAGTTCGTCGACGTACAGGTCGGACAGGGATGAAATCTTGGCCATGGTGGCGCTCCAGAAAAGGGTGGATGGGGGAGGGACGGGGAAAGGAAGGGCGCACGGGATCGGTCCGGTCGCCGGCGGCGTGATGTCGCCGGCGGCTGCCCGCGCTCACGCGTCGCCGGCGCGCGGGTGCGCGGAGAAGAAGCAGATCATCTGACCGGCCGCGTCCGGCCCTTGCCAGTCGGCATGGGAGCCGCGCCGGTCGCCGCCGGACCAGGCATGGCCCGCGCCGTCGATGAGCCAGAGCTCGGCCAGCGTGCGGCCGTCGGTGGCGACGCTGGTCTTGCGCGTGTAGGCGCGTCCGCCTTCGCGACCGTGCTCGACGCGGTCCGTGGTCGTGAGGCCGGCCGTCGCATCGGCGTACACATGCTCGCCGTTGAGCGGATGCACCGTCATGTCGCGGGTGCCGTGGAAGACGATCGTCGGGATCGCCTGCGGCGGCGGCGCGGCGGGACGCGCCGTGTTGCGCGTCTCCTGTCCCGTCCGCATCATGGCGAGCGCCTCCGGCGCGCTGGCGACCGCGCCGCACGGCAGGCCCGAATGCACGCCGACCGACGCGAACAGCTCCGGGTAGGTCTGGCCGAGCACCGCCGCCATCGCACCGCCGGCGGACAGTCCCGCGACGTGCACGCGGCGCGCATCGACCTCATGCCCGGCCATGACGTGATGCGTGAGCGCCGCGAGCAGTGCCGGCTCGCCGCGACCGCGCTCCTGATGGCTGGTCTTGAACCAGTTCCAGCAGCCTTGCGGATTGACCTTCGTCGACTGCTCCGGATAGAGCACCAGCCATCCGTGGCGTTTCGCGACCTCGTTCATGCGCGTCCCGGCGGCGAAGTCGTCGGGGTTCTGCGTGCAGCCGTGCAGCATCAGCAGCAGCGGACGCGGCACCGACGGGTCGCCGGGCGGGACATAGAGCTTGTAGTCGATGGACACGCGGCCGTGCGCGTAGTTGCCGGCGAGGAACCGCTCCTCGTCCATGACTGGTGCGCGGGTCTCGCGCGCGGGGGGCGCCTCGTGACCGGCATGAGGCCGCCGGACGTCAGGGACGCCCTGGCGATCATGGACGTCCCGGGCGTCGAGCACCTCGCGCGCGACCGGCGGGGACCGCAGTCCCTCCGCCACGCCGATCTCGACGAAGCGATCGTCGATCACGCGCGCCTCGACGTCGATCACCTCACCGCGCCGCGCGTCGGTGTTGGCCTCGGCCTCGGCCTCGGCCTCGGCCGTCGTGTCGGCCGCGCCGGCCAGGGCGTTCTGGATGGAACGCGTGGCCCCCATCAGATCGCCGCCGCGCGTCTGCAAGGCAGCCCGCGACATCATTCGTTGGAAGTCGGGATTCATCAGGGTTCTTTCGTGACGCAGGCATACCGGGCGAACCCGGCGACCCGCTCGCGGACAGCGGTGCCGGCGGGGGCGGCGGTGAAGGCGGTGGCGACGCGGCCCATCACCGGGCCACGTTCTGGCCGTCGGCCGCGGCCCAGCTGCGCTCGAAATGCGCCGCGTCCTCGTCGTTCTTCGCGCGCAGGCCCATCAGGATGCCGCCGTTGCGCACGCCTTCCTCGTATTGCTTGACGCGTTCCTCCGGCATGTTCCAGCCGATCAGCGCGCCGATCAGGCCGCCGCCGGCCGCACCGGCGCCCGCACCTGCGGCGGCCGCGGCGAGCGGCCCCGCGATGATCAAGCCCAGGCCCGGCAGTACCAGACTGGTTCCGACGGCGGCGACCGCCGCGGCGATCGCGCCCACGGTACCGCCGATGGCGCCGCCGATGCCGGCGCCCTCCGCGGCCTTGTTGCCGAGTTCGGTCTCGACGCTCGATTCGCCGAAGTGGCGCTGGCGTGTGTCGTCGGACATGACCAGATCGATGTCCTTGGGCTCGTAGCCGCGATCATTGGCCGCGCTGTAGGCGGACTCCGCGCTCGCGCGATCGGGGAAGAGGCCGGTGACCAGACGGTCCTTCGCGGGGGAGGTGCCCGCGGCGGCGATGCTGGTCGTGGTGGGGGTCGTGTTCATGAAGAGTTCCTTGTTCGAAAAAGCGGGACGGAAGCGGGGGAGAGAAGACGGCGACGGGGTCCATGACGATACGAGCGGGGAAGCAGGTCCTGCTGGTCGAAGAGGCCGGTGGAGCCCGCATGCCTGGACAAGGCATACCGGGCCCCCGCTTGTCGATGCCTGCGCGCAAGGACCGTTTACCTATGAGGCGCGGCACATCCGGCGCAGGGCGTCTCGGGAAGTTCTCTCTACGGTTACGGGGTATCGGTGTCGATTACCGGTCGCGGGAACTCCGCCGGACATCGGTGCCCGCTTGGCGACGAGTTGAGCGTTCGAAGGGCGGCACTCCTCGTCGAACTCGAGCAAACCGCCGCGCCGTGAGCCGGTCACTTGGAGGCAGGACCACGAGCGGTGCTGCCGGTGTCGACGCGCGCGGCAGGAACGGTATCTGCCGCATGCCGTCGGACTTTCCGCAGAACCACGAGGACGACCATGCCTAAATCACCCACTCCGCCCGCTTCCCCTTCCCGCAAGGGATCGGCCGCCAGCAACGCCCCGGGCGACGCCGGCTCGAAGGCCGCCGCCCGCAACACCGACAGCGCTCCCGCCACCGCGCCGACCGATGACGGCGGCGACGTCGCGCTGCAGAAGTCCGTCGAGACCGGCCAGTTGGCCGCTGCCTTCCCGTTCAACGCCAACAAGGCCGGCGAGCACGGCTTCGACCAGGGCGTCACGCCTCAGGCCGGTGCGACCGCCACGCCGCCGTCGCGCGTGCCGCTGGGCAGCACGCTGTCCGAGCGCCAGACCAACGACAAGGTCGGCACGCAGGCCCCCGAAGGCCGCAACGCAACGATCGCGCCGCTGGACCGCGTGCGTGTCGACTCCTCGGGCCAGGCACTGACGACCAACCAAGGCGTGCGCATCGCCGACAACCAGAACTCGCTGAAGGCCGGTCCGCGCGGCCCGGTGCTGCTGGAGGACTTCATCCTCCGCGAGAAGATCACCCACTTCGACCACGAGCGCATCCCCGAGCGCATCGTGCATGCGCGCGGTTCCGCCGCCCACGGCTTCTTCGAGTGCTACGACGCGATCACCGACCTCACCAAGGCGGCGCCGTTCAAGGAGGCGGGCAAGCAGACGCCCGTGTTCGTGCGCTTCTCCACCGTGCAGGGCGGCGCCGGCAGCAAGGACACGGCGCGCGACGTGCGCGGCTTCGCCGTCAAGTTCTACACCGACGAAGGCAACTGGGACCTGGTCGGCAACAACATGCCGGTGTTCTTCATCCAGGACGCGATGAAGTTCCCCGACCTCGTCCACGCGGTGAAACCCGAGCCGCACCACCACATGCCCGAGGCCGCCAGCGCGCACGACACCTTCTGGGACTTCGTGTCGCTGATGCCCGAGTCCACGCACATGCTGATGTGGGTGATGAGCGACCGCGGGATCCCGCGTTCCTACGCGACGATGCAGGGCTTCGGCGTCCACACCTACCGCTTCGTCAACGAGGCCGGCGACAGCGTGTTCGTGAAGTTCCACTGGACGCCCAAGGCCGGCACGCACTCGCTGGTCTGGGACGAGGCGGTGAAGATCTCCGGCGCCGACCCGGACTATCACCGCCGCGACCTCTGGGAGCGCATCGAGTCGGGCGCGTTCCCCGAGTACGAGCTCGGCGTTCAGGTCTTCACCGAGGAGCAGGCGGACGCCTTCAGCTTCGACATCCTCGACGCCACCAAGATCGTCCCGGAGGAACTGGTGCCGGTGCGTCCCATCGGGCGCATGGTGCTGAACCGCAATCCGGACAACTTCTTTGCCGAGACGGAGCAGGTCGCCTACTGCACCGCGCACGTGATCCCGGGGATCGACTTCAGCAACGACCCGCTGCTGGCGGGGCGCATCCACTCCTACGTGGATACGCAGATCACGCGCCTGGGCGGCCCCAACTTCCACGAGATCCCCATCAACGCGCCGGTCGCGCAGGTGCACAACAACCAGCGCGACGGCGCGCATCGGCAGGCGATCCCGCGCGGGCGCGTGTCCTACGAGCCCAACTCGCTGGCCGGCGGCTGCCCGTTCCAGGCGGGCGCGGCTCAGGGCTTCACCTCCGTGGCGGCGCGGCAGCGCGGCTCGGATGAGCAGGCCAAGGTGCGCGCCAAGCCCGAACTCTTCGCCGAGCACTACAACCAGGCGCGCCTGTTCTTCGAGAGCCAATCGCCGCCCGAGCAGGCCCACATCGCCGCGGCCTTCCGATTCGAGTTGAGCAAGGTGACGGTGCCCGCGATCCGCGAGCGCATGCTGTCCTCGCTGCGCAACGCGTCGGAAGAACTGGCGGCAAAGGTGGCCGACGGCTTGAACATGCCCCTGCCGCCGGCGATGCCCCTGGCCATCGAGAACCCGCCGGAACCGGAGGTGCGCAGGTCGCCGTCGCTGTCGCTGCTGGCGCGTCCGGGCGACGGCTCCATCGCCGGCCGCAAGGTGGTGATCCTGGTGGCCGACGGCGTCATCGGACAAGGCGCCAAGGACGTCCATGCCGCCCTGTTCGCTCAAGGCGCGGTGCCGCGCTTCGCGGCGCCGCGCATCGGACCGGTCAAGACGGCCGACGGCGTGGTGATCGAGGCGGACGTGTCGCTGGAGAACGAACCCGGTTTCCTGTTCGATGCGCTGGTCGTGCCGGACGGGGAGGAGGCGATCCGCGCCCTCGGCCGCGACGCCCATGTCTACGAGTTCATCCGCGACCAGTTCCGGCATTGCAAGCCGATCCTGGCCCTGGGGGCCGGTGTCTCGCTGCTGCGCGCCGCGGGCCTGGGACCGGCGCTTGAACCCGACGCCATGACCCCCGGCCTCATCACCGGCGACTCGGCGGCCGAAGGCGTGAAGGCGCTGATCGAAGGCCTCGCGACCCATCGCCACTTCGAACGCGAATCCGACCCGCCGAAGGTCTGAGTCAACGGAGTTCCACCGGCGCCCGAGGGCGCCGGTCCGCATGTCACGTTGGCGCCGCGACCGGATGTCCCGAGACGTCGAAGGGGGGCGGCCTCGCCAGCGGGAGACGCACGAGGAACTCGCTACCTTGCCCGGCGCCTTCGCTCTTGGCCTCCACCGTGCCGTGATGCAGCGAGACGATTTCCTTGACCAGCGCCAGGCCGATGCCCAGGCCGTCCCCGCGCCGGGTCGTCGCGCCGTCGGCCTGCGTGAACATGTCGAAGATGCGGACCTGAAGATCGGCACCGATCCCCTGTCCCGTGTCCTGAACCTTCAGCACGAAGTGCGACTGGTCCACATTGAGCAGCACCGACACCTGCCCGCCGCGCGGCGTGAACTTGATGGCGTTGTTCAGCAGGTTCATCACGACCTGAAGGAGGCGGCCCCCATCGGCCTCCGCATGCACCGGCGCCGGCGGCAGCACGCCGATCAGCGCGACGCCGGCGGCGGAGGCGGCGTCCCTGCAGGCGTCCATCGCGTCCTGGAGCAACTGCAGCAGATCCACCCGGTCATAGCTCAGGGTCATCCTGCCACGGCCCGCGCGCGTCATGTCGATCAGATCCTCGACCAGCCGGTCCATCACGGCAAGCTGCCGGCTGAGGATCTTGACGGCCTGCTCCTGTCGCGCCGGTTCGGACGGCGGCGACAGCAGGCGCGTCGCCAGCCGCATCGGATGCAGCGGATTGCGCAACTCGTGCGCGATGGTGGCGAGGAAGAGGTCATGCGCCTGCCGTTCCCCGGTGAGACGCTGGACCTCGTTCTCCAGCCGCAGGGTGCGCAGCTGCAGATGCGTCGCGTCGCGGAACAGCTTGGCGAAGCCGTGCAGCGTCCCGCCGTCGTACAGCGGCAGCGTCAGTCCGCTGGCCCAGAAGCGCGAGCCGTCCTGGCGCACGTGCCAGCGCTCGTCCTCCGCGGCGCCCAGGGTGCGAGAGGCGTTGAGTTCGTGGACATGCTGCCCGCCCGCGATGTCCTCCGGAGTGAAAAGGATCCCGAAGCTCTGTCCCACGACCTCGTCGGCGGCGAATCCGGTGACGGCGTAAGCGCCTTCGGTCCAGCCGACGATCGAGCCGGCCGTGTCGAGGAAGACAATGCCGTACTGGCTGTCCCGCACGGTGAGCAGGTCCAGCACGAGGCCGAGGTCGGCCTGCAGCCAGGCTCCGTGAGCGGAGCGGTGCAGGGTCATGGTGTGGTCTCGGCGAGATTCATGGCCAGGACCTACGCAAGGACGGTGCCCGGCGGCATCGGTCACGATGACCGAGAACACCGATGGAATCGGTAATCCGGGCCGATCGACGCGAGCTCCACGTCCTGCCTGACCGATGGGGGCGACCGTCGCATCCGCCGATGGCGCTGTCCTGGATCGCCCGGACTCAAGCGCGGCGCCGTGATCTGCGACGGCATGGAAACGTGGAGCACATGACGCGATGCGACAGTCGCAGCTTGAGCTCGCGGCGCCATGGGGTCTGTGGGTTGCCACACGCAGGGTGTCATGCGGTCACTTGAGCCCGGGGACGCCCGGAGACGCCGGGAGGAGGTTCTCGCATGCGCAGGAAAAAATGGTGATGCCTGCTCAGGCTTCCGTGCTTCAATCAGCGCCACTGACCGCACGCGCACCTGGGCCTCCCAGACCTCGCGTCAGCCAGGCGCTGCGGGGGAACGGACGATGAGCAAGTCACTGATGGTCGACTTCCAGCACACGTTTGAAGACACGGGCCGATCCGTCAAGGTGTGCGCCGACGTCATCGCGAGGGACCGCTTCCTGACCTGGATCGCCACCTTCCACATGGCCCCCAAGGTCTTCGAGATGACCGGCTGCGTGTGCAAGGCCGACGACGAGAGCGCGCGCCACGCCGTGATCTGGTCGATCGGCCAGGCGCTCGACGTCAAGCGCTTCGACTGAAGTCCTGCCAGGCGCTCAAGGGGGCTGTGGCCTCAGCGCCAGGCTTTAACGCCAGACCTTGGCGCCAGACCTCAACGCCAGGCCCCGGCCTGCAGGCTCTTCGGGCCGCTACGTACGGCGCCGGACAGACGCGCCGTGTCGCTCGCCCCATGCTGGGGACTCACTGCCCTTGGAGGCACCCCCATGAACATCCCCCATTCGCCGACGCGGCATGCCGCGTTGACGCTCATCACCTTCGCTGCGCTGGTGCTTGGCGCCTGCGCCACCACGCCGGATCCCGTCGCCCAACTGGCGGTCGCCGAAGCGGCCGTCCAGGGCGCCAACACGCCGGGCACCGCGCAGCTTGCCGGCGCGCAACTCCAGCTGGCCATCGGCAAGCTCACCGCGGCACGCGCGGCCCAGACGGCCAAGGACTACGTGGGCGCCCGCAGGCTGGCCGACGAGGCCCAGGTCGACGCGCAGGCCGCGGTGGCGCACGCGCAGGCCGCGCGCTCGCAGCAGGCCTCGGCCGAATCGCAGGCCGCCGCGCGCGCCCTGGACGAAGAGGCGGCCCGCCGCACGCCGCGTTGATCCGCCCCCATCGAATCGAAGGACGCCCCATGAATGCCTTGACCCCGCTCCACCTCCTGCTCGTTTCCACCTTGGCCGCATCGTTGGCGGCATGCGGCGCCTTGCCCGATCGCCATGCGTCCCTGGACCGTGCGCACGCGCGCCATGACGCGGTGCGCGCCGATCCGCAGGTCACCCGCCTCGCCCCGAACGAGCTGATGCGCGCCGACGCCGCGTTGACCCAGGCGGACGCCGCGGCGAAGGCCGGCGCCGACAAAGCGGACATCGACCACCTGGCCTACATCGCGCAACAGCGCGTCGTCATTGCGCAGGAGGCTGCGACGTCCCGCGCCGCGCAGGCGCAGGTGGACCGCATCGCCGCCGAGCGTGATCAGAAGCGCCTGATGCTGCGCACGCAGGAAGCCGAGACGGCCCAACGGCAGCTGGCCCAATCGCGACGCGACAACGTCCGGCAGGACGTCGCGCTGACCGCGGCGAACACGCGGATGTCGCGCGATCAATCGGAGCTCGCGAACAAGGAGGTGCGGGTGAGGGAGCTGGAGACCCAGCTGACCGACCTGCAGGCGGTCCGCACCGATCGCGGCATGGTGCTCACGCTCGGCGACACGTTGTTCGAGACCGGACGAGCGACCTTGAGCGCCGAGGGAGGCCGCAGCATGGGAAAGCTCGTCGACTACCTCAAGCGCGATCCGACGCGCGGTGCGGTCGTCGAAGGGCACACGGACAACGTCGGCTCCCAGGCGTCCAACCTCGCGCTGTCGGAACGGCGCGCGGAAGCGGTGCTGAACGCGCTGGTCCGCCAGGGCGTCCGCAACGATCAGCTCAGCACGCGTTCCTACGGATCCGCGCAGCCCGTGGCCTCCAATGAGACGGCGGCCGGCAGGCAGATGAACCGGCGCGTGGAGGTGTTGTTGAGTCCGGTGAAGGTGCAGTGAGGGCGGGAGGGCCGATGGCCCTCAGCCGACGACATGCCGACGCGCGGTCTGCGCGTGCGCGTGGGCGCGGCGCGTCCGGATGCCGATGAGCCCCAACCCCAGCAGCACCAGCGCCGCGGTGCCCGGCTCCGGCACCGCCGACGCCGTCACGTCGAAGGTCAGGCTGCCTCGCAGCCATTCGCCTTCCGCGACGTCGAGCGCGAAGTCCTTGTACGCCTCGCTGAACTCAAGGCGCAGCAGACCGTCCGCGCCGACGCTAAGCCCGAACGGGCTCAGGTCGAGCGAGCCGCTGTAGCTGCCGGCGCCGCTCGCGAAGTCCGCGCCGCCGGGCGCGAACGTGAGCAGGTCCAAGCCGCTCGATCCGCCGAAGCTCACCTGCATCTCCGACAGCACGCTCGGCGCGAAGGCGTTCAGATCGAGCGACCAGGACAGCGAATTCAGCACCGCGTTCGCGCCGACATCGATGAGCCAGACCGTGTTGCCGGCTTCGCCCTGCAGGTTGATGCTCTGCGCGCCGCCGACATCGATGGCCACGGGCGTGGCCTGCACGGGGGCGCTCGCGAGGCCCAGCAGGGCGGAGGCGGCCACGACGGACGCGGCGGCGAAGTGATGGAGTCTCTTCATGATGTCGGCTTTCAATGGGAGGCGGGGACGACGAACACGACCGCCGTGCGCGCCGGCACGGTGAAGCGGCCGGAGGCGCGATCGAAGCTGGCCTGTCGGGCGCGCGTGTCCGCGGCGGCCGGCGCGGTGTGCACGGGATGCAGCGCCAGCGCATGTCCCGCCAGCGCAGGCAGCGTCAGTTCCTTCGCCGTCTTGTCGACGTTGATCAGGTAGACCAGTTCGTCGAAGTTGGCGCCCGGATATCCGGCGCCGTTCAGGCGGCCGACCAGCACCGTCGCCTCCTGGGAGGCGCCCGTGTTCAGGAAGGTCAGGCGCGCCTTGATGTCCTCGGCCGTGCGCAGCCGCAGCAGCGTCGAGCTCTTGCGGATCCGCAGCAGGTCGCGGAAGGCGTCGCGCGTCCAGGCGATGTCCGCGGCGGCCGGCTTGATCAGTGCATTCCCCAGCAAGGGTTTCGCATACGGCCAGTTGTCCGCGTTGTCGCGCGACGGCGGCAGGCCCACACCGAAGTTGTTGTCCGCGTAGGTCCAGTCCAGCCGGTTGAACCAGTCGCCGCTGTCATAGCTGTTGCGGTCCAGCGACTTGCTGCGCAGCGTGTCCGTACCGGCGTGGAAATAGGCCACCCCTTGGCTGAACGCGTTGATCGCGTTCGCCAGGATCTGCACGCGGGCGCGGTCCTCGCGGCTGGTGCCGGCAGGCAGGCGGAACGCGTTGTTGTCGAACAGGGTCAGGTTGTCGTGGTTCTCGACGTAGTTGACGACCTCGCCCGGCTCCAGCACCCAGCCCGCGGGAATGCCGCCGACGTCGATCTGCTCCAGGCGCAGCACGGCGTCCCAGCTCGTCTGCATCTGGAAGCTCCGGATCGAACCCGCCAGCGCCGCGCGGAGGCGGTCCGCCTGCCACATCAGCTCGCCGCGCGTCTGGCCGCCGTTGTGACCGTTGCCGTCGTAGAAGAAGCCGTTCACGTAGCCCTGGCTGGCAAGCAGCGCCTCGCCCGCATCGCAGCAGCCGCCGCCGCGCACCGCGTCACGGATCAGCGGATTGAAGCTGCCGATGCCCGAGCCGTTCAGCGACAGCATCTCCGCCTGCACGAAGCGCGCGCCGTTGGCGACCTCGCCGAAATTCCAGCCCTCGCCGACGATCTGCACCTCGCGGCCGGCGGCTTGTCCCACGCGGGCCTTCAGCGCCTCGATGACGGCGCGCGGGTGGTGGCCCATGATGTCGAAACGCAGCGAGCTGATGCGGTAGTCCCGCGTCCACGTGACCGCCGAGTCGATCATCAGCTTGGCCATCATGAGGTTCTCGGAGGCCGTGTTCTCGCAGCAGGTCGAGCGCTCGATGCCGCCGGCGGCGTTGTAGCGGAAGTAGTAGTCGGGCACGACCTTGTCGAGCACCGAGGTGGCGTTCTGCCCCGACGAGGTGGTGTGGTTGAAGACCAGGTCCATGCCGACGCGCAGGCCGGCGGCGTTGAGCGCCTGCACCATGCGGCGGAACTCGACGACGCGCGCGAGCGGGTCGTTCGCGTTGCTCGAGTAGCTGCCTTCCGGCGTCGAGAAGTGCTGCGGGTCGTAGCCCCAGTTGAAGCAGTCGGTGCCGGCCGTGGCGGCGACGGCGGCCTGCTGCGACTCGCCGTCCGGCGCGCCGGCGGGCGAGGGCGTGACGCAGCCCTTCTCGTTGACGGTGGCGAAGTCGAACACCGGCAGCAGGTGCACGTCGGTGAGCCCCGCGGCGGCGAGGGCGCCCAGATGGCGCATGCCGTTGGAGCCGGACTCGGCGAAGGCCAGGTACTTGCCGCGGCGGGCGGCGGGCACGGTGGCGTCGTTGATGGAGAAGTCGCGGACGTGCAGCTCGTAGATGCTCAGGTCCGACGGCGCCGACACCGTGGCGGGCGGCGCGCCGGCGTCCCAGCCGGCGGGCTTGGTCGCGGCGGACTGCAGGTCCATCACCACGCTCTGCTGGCCGCCGAGCGTCACGCCCAGCGAGTAGGGATCGGCGACGAGGTTGCGCACCAGCCCCACGCCCTTCACGAAGACCTGCACCTGGTAGCGGTAGGTCGAGCCTTGCAGGCTGCCGGCCTTGCCCAGGCGCCAGACGCCGGTCGCGGCGTCACGCGTCATCGGCTCGGTGGTCGTGCGCGTCAGCGTCGAACCGGCGATCGGCGTCGTCAGGACGAGCGCCACGTCCTGCGCGGTCGGCGCCCACAGATTGAAGGAGGTCGAACCGTTGGCGACGACGGCGCCCAGGTCCGGGACATCGTTGGCGGCGGCGTAGAGATCGTCCAGCGCCCCGGCGATCTGCGCCGTCGTCGCATTCTGGACGCGACCCTCCGCGTCCTCCTGGACCAGCACGAGTTGCCGCTGATGCAGTGCCGGCAGTCGCGCGACGTCTGCCGCGCGGACCGCGAAGACCGCGCCGCTGGCCACGTACTTGAAGCGCAAGGCGTCGGCCGGCGGCACGGTGCCGGAGAACGGGTCCAGCGTGATGAAGCCGTCGGCGCCGTTGACCGGCGCGTTGGCGGCGACGCTGATCTGACCCGTCGCCGAGTGGTACAGGCGCACGGCGCCGGTGCCAGGGGCGGGCGCAACGATACGCGGCCACTTCACGAGCGTCTTGTTGAGCCACACGGCGCGGGCATCGGTGCTGGACACCTGGCGCAGGTCCGGCGCGGCGGTGTAGACCGTCGCGTCGCGCTCGACCAGCCACACGTGGCCGACCTGGTTCTGGATCGTCAGCGCGGAGAACTCGACGCGGATGTTGTTGTCGCGGCCGTCCTTGTCGTTCTCGTTGGGCGGCATGCCGTGGACGATGAACTCCAGGCCCTTGCGGCTCGCATCGCCTTGCGGATTGAGCACGGGGATGTCGAAGACGACTTCGTCGCTGCCGGCCGCATACCCCGGCATCGCGCTGAAGGCGACGGGCTGGCTCCAGTTGTCGAGGGTGACGCCGCCGGGCAGGGCGGCCGCGTTCAGGCCGCTGCCGTTCCACAGGTGCAGGCCCCAAGCGTTGTAGGCGCCGTCGAAGCGCTTGTAGTGCACCCGCACCGTCGTGATGTCGGGCGTGGCCAGTTGCAGCGGATTGCCCGGGTAGTTGGTCCCGTCGCCCTGCAGGCGCCAGACCTCGTTCGCGCCGGCTTGAAGCACCAGGCTCTGGTCCGCGCCGCCGTTGTCCTTGTTGTCGCCGTTGTGGAAGAGGAAGCCCACGGTGCCGCTCGTGGCGGCGAGCGGGACGTCGTAGTAAACGCCGAAGTCGTCACTGCCCGCGGCGTTCCAGCCCGCGTTCCAGCTGGGGCTCTGGGCGGCGTTCCAGGTGTGGATCTGCCAGCCGGCGTGATTGCCGTCGGCGCGGCGGTAGTGGACGCGCAGCGAGGTCGCGGGAGCGTCAGGGGTTGCCACCGCGGTCACCCGCGCGCGGGACGTCGAGCCGGAGCTTGAGCCCGACACGGTGTTCGCCGGCACTTCCGCGATGAGTGCGACTCCGTTTTCGTCGACGGCCGCCGCGCTGGTGCCGGCTTTCGATGCGATCCCGGCGTCGCCGCCGCCGCACGCGGAAAGCAATCCGCTCACGCCGACTGCCCACCCGATCGCGAGCCTGATCGTCAAAGCACCCGCTACCCGTCGCGCCGTGCGCGACCACCCGTCAGCCCATGCCTGCATGTCCGTGCCTCCTCAAGGTGGTCGGATGTTAGGGAAGTAAAACTACATCCCGTGACGGTGAAATCCCGGAGTTGGATTACAGGCGTGGCTTCAAAGGGCAAGACAGGGACACGATTTAGATCGTTTGCTGGTGAAAAAGCCACGACTTCGGCGAAATGTCTGTAGTTTTGCTTCATCCCTTGGCGCTCGCGAAGGGTGGGGACCGCCTATGGGACAGCGCGGTCGCCGTTCCTTGCGACGAGGCGTCGTCTTCGGCGGCGATACTCCGCCGTCCCCTTCGCTCCGGAAGGGCCCCGCCCCAGTGCCTGCCATGACCGAAGACCAGCGCCGTCCCGCCAACGACCTCGCCCAGTTCCAGACGCTGTTCGAGCGCATGGACGAGGGCTACTGCGTCATCGAGTTCCTCGACGGTCCGCACGGCCCGTTGAGCGACTACGTGCATGTGCTGGCCAACCCGGCTTATGCCGCCAACGCCGGCATCGACAACGTCGTCGGCCAGAAGGTCCGCGAGATGGTGCCGGACGAAGCCGGCGCCTGGGTCGAGATCTACCGCAAGGTCCTGCTCACCGGCGTTCCCGTGCGCTTCGAGCGCGAGCTCGAACGGACCGGCCGTTACCTGGAACTCTCCGCCTTCCGCATCGAGCCGGTCGAGCGGCGCCAGGTCGCCGTGCTGTTCCAGGACGTCACCCGTCGCCATCGCGCCGACCAGGAACTGCGCGAGCTCAACGAGACGCTCGAGCGCCGGGTTCAGGAGGAGGTGGACCAGCGCCTGCGCACCGAGGCGGCGCTGCGCCAGTCGCAGAAGATGGAAGCGGTGGGTCAATTGACCGGCGGCATCGCGCACGACTTCAACAACATGCTGGCCGTGGTGGTCAGCTCCCTGGATCTGCTCGCGCGCAAGTTCCTGAAGGACGATCCGCAGGCCATGCGCTACGTCGACGCCGCGCGCAACGGCACGCAGCGCGCGGCGCAACTGACGCAACGGCTGCTCGCCTTCTCGCGCCAGCAGCCGCTGCGGCCCGAGGCGCTCAACGCCAATCGGCTGGTGGCGGGCATGTCCGACCTGCTGCGCCACTCGATCGGCGGCGCCATCGCGCTGGAGGCCGTGCAGGCCGGCGGCCTGTGGCGCACGCATGCCGACCCCAACCAGCTGGAGAGCGCGATCCTCAACCTCGCGGTCAACGCGCGCGACGCGATGCCCGACGGCGGTCGCCTGACCATCGAGACCGCCAACGCCTACCTCGACGAGCGCTATGTGGCCGAGCAGGTGGGCGTGCTGCCCGGGCAGTACGTGATGGTCGCGGTGACCGACACCGGCAGCGGCATGACGCCGGACGTGCTGGCGCGGGCCTTCGATCCCTTCTTCACGACCAAGGAAGTGGGTCGCGGCACCGGCCTGGGCCTCAGCCAGGTCTACGGCTTCGTCAAGCAGTCCGGCGGGCACGTGAAGATCTATTCCGAGCCCGGTCAGGGCACGACGGTGAAGATCTATCTGCCGCGCCTGCTCAACGATCAGGAAGAAGAGATCGAGTCGCAGCGCGTGCCGCCGGTGTCCGTGTCGCAGGGCCAGGAAACGGTGCTGGTGGTCGAGGACGAACCCGCCGTGCGCGCGTCCTCGGTCGACGCGCTGTCGGAGCTCGGCTACCGCGTGCTCGAAGCCGACGGCGGCGAGGCGGCGCTCAAGCTGCTCGACGCGCATCCCGAGATCGCGCTGGTCTTCGCGGACGTCGTGATGCCGGGCATGAACGGCCGCAAGCTCGCCGACGAGGCGCGCCGGCGCCGACCGGGACTGCGGGTGCTGTTCACCACCGGCTACTCGCGCAACGCGGTCGTGCACAACGGCGTGCTCGATCCCGGCGTGGACCTGTTGGGCAAGCCGTTCACGCTGGACGAACTCGCCGCCGCGGTCCGCGCGGTGCTGGACCGGCCAGACTGATCTGAGGGCCAGCGGCCTTGGCCGTCAGCCCGGCGCCGAGTACCCCGACACGAAGCGATGCGGCGTGCCGTCGGTGTCGTAGGTCGATCGCTCGATGCGGCCGATGTCGGCGCCGTAGACGTGGATGCTGATGGAGACCTGATCCTCGACGGCGTTGTGGACGCGGTGGATGTCGCCGAGGCGAGGCGAGACCACCTCGATCTGACCCGGCGACAAGCGCACCGGCGGGCCGTCCGCCACGAGCTCGTTCGGCCCCGTGAAGCGGTAGCCCTGCGAGTCCTCCGCGCCGCGCAACATGCCGATCAGTCCCCAGACCGTGTGGTCATGGATGGGCGTGGCCTGCCCCGGTCCGCAGACGAAGGACACGACCGAGAAGCGTCCCTGCGCGTCGACATGCAGCGGGTACTGCCGATAGCGATCAGCGCCCGCTTGCGCGTGGGTCTCCGGCAACCAGTCGTCGCGCGCGACGAGCTCGGCGAGCAAGGGGCGCAGCTCGGCGAGCAGCTCGGACTCGCGCAAGCCCTTGTCGATCAACGCCTCGCTGGAGGCGATGAATCGTTGCAACGGCTCCGGTGGCACGGGCTGGAGAAGGGCGCTCATGCGTCCAAGTGTGGGCGCCGTCCTGGCAGCCGTGAATCCTGCATTCCGAGCATGGAAAGTCGGATTCGTTCTTTGCGGGTGACGGCGTGGGTCTTTACGGTCTGGAGCTGTCCGACCTACCCAGAGCCACCACCATGAGCATCCAATTCATCGGCATGATCCAGTCGCAGAAGACCTCCGAGATCCACGCGGCCAGCGGGCCGGTCGTCGATCCGGACTACGTGAGCGCCTTCGCCCGGGCGCATGAGGCGGCGGGCTTCGACCGCATCCTGGTGCCGCACCATTCCACCGGCCCGAGCGCGCAACTCACGATCGCGCATGCGGCGGCGCACACCTCGCGCATCGGTTTTCTCCTTGCGCACCGGCCCGGCTTCGTCGCGCCGACGCTGGCCGCGCGGGAGCTCGCGACGCTCGACCAGTTCACCGGCGGCCGGCTGGCGGTGCACGTGATCTCTGGCGGCTCCGACGCGGAGCAGCGCCGCGACGGCGACTACCTCGACCACGACCGGCGCTACGAGCGCACCGACGAGTACGTCGGCCTGCTGCGCCGCCTGTGGACCAGCGACCAACCCTTCGATCACGAGGGCACGCACTACCGCTTCGATCAAGGCTTCAGCGAGGTCAAGCCGCGCCAGCAGCCGCACATCCCGGTGTTCTTCGGCGGCGCGTCCGACGCGGCGCTGCCGGTGGCCGGCAAGCATGCGGACGTCTACGCGCTCTGGGGCGAATCGCTGGAGCAGACCGCCGACCTGACGCGTCGCGTGCGCGCGGAGGCGGCGCGCCATGGGCGGAGCATCGGCTTCTCGGTCTCCTTCCGACCCATCCTCGCGGACACCGAGGCGGCCGCCTGGGCGCGCGCCGAGCGCATCCTGGAGGACACGCGCCGCTTGCGCGTGGCGGCGGGCTACAGCCGCGGCGGCCCGCAGCAGAGCGAGGGTGCGCGGCGCCTGCTCGCGGCGGCGGAGAAGGGCAGCCGCGTCGACAAGCGGCTGTGGACCGAGATCGCGCGCGAGACCGGCGCGCGGCATAACAGCACCGCGCTGGTCGGCACGCCGGAGCAGGTGGCCGAGGCGCTGCTCGACTACTACGACCTCGGCGTCACGACTTTCCTGGTCCGCGGCTTCGATCCGCTGGAAGACGCGATCGACTACGGCCGCGAGCTGATCCCGCGCACGCGCGCGCTCGTCGAGCAGCGGCTCGCGCAGCGCCGGGCCGCGTGAACCGGACCCTTCTTTCCCGCTGATTTCTTTCCGCTTCCTTCTTTCCGCTCCCTTTTCTCCGCTTCGAGGACCGCATGAGCTCCCACGCCGACCACACTGACAGCGCCGACGATTCCAAGGACACCATCGATGCCGACGGCCCTTCGCGCCGTCGCGCGCTGACGCAAGGCGCCGCGCTCGCGGCGCTGGCGGCCGTGCCGTACGTGCGCTCCGTGCGCGCGCAGGGTCGCGTGGTGGTGAAGGCCGGCGACCAGAAAGGCAACCTGCGCGCGCTGCTGGAAGCGGCGGACGAGCTGCGCCAACTGCCCTACGACATCCAATGGAGCGAGTTCTCCGCCGCCGCGCCGCTGGCCGAGGCGCTCAACGCGGAGGCCGTCGACTTCGGCCCGATCGGCGACGCGCCGCTGCTGTTCGCGATCGCGGCGGGCACGCGCATCAAGGCCTTCGCGGTGAACCGCTCCGATGCCTACGGCACGGCGGTGCTGGTGCGGCCGGACTCGCCGTTCAAGACGGCGGCCGATCTCAAGGGCAAGTCCATCGGCACGAACCGCGGCTCGATCGGGCACTTCATCGCGCTGAAGGCGCTCGCGTCCGCGGGCTTGAAGCCGGACGATGCGCAGGTCCGTTTCCTGCCGCCGGCGGAGGCGAAGCTCGCGCTGACGCAGGGCTCGCTCGACGCGTGGGCGACGTGGGAGCCGTACACCGCGCTGGCGGAAACGGCCGGCCACGCGCGCGTACTGGTCAGCGGGCGAGGGCAGTGGTCGGGGCTGAGCTTCCTGGCGGCGACCGACAAGGCGCTCGCGACCAAGCGCGGCGCGCTGTCGGATTTCGCGCAACGCGTGAAGCGCGCGCAGGCCTGGTCCTACCAGCACGTGCCGGAGTTCTCCGCGACGCTGGCCCGCATCATCGGCATTCCGGTCGCGGCCGCGCGCCTGCAGTTCGAGCGCCGCGCCACGCGCTGGATCGCGCTCGACGACCAGGTGCTCGCGGACCAGCAACGCAGCGCGGATTTCTATCTGCAGGTGGGGCTGCTCAAGCAGCGGCTGGACGTACGGCCGACCATCACGCTGGTCTGATCCGGTCTGCGGTCAGGGCGCCAACGCGAACTCGATCGCCGCTTCGCAATGGATGAGCGCCGTATCGAAGACGGGCACGGAGACGTTGCCGGCGGCGAGCAGCATGCCGACTTCCGTGCAGCCGAGGATCATGCAATCCGCGCCCTGATCCACGAGACGGCGCGCGACGTCCTCGAATCGGGAACGGCTGTCGCTCGTCGTGATGTCCTTGCACAGCTCGTCGTAGATGATGCGATGCACGTCCGCGCGATCGTCATCGCCGGGAATCAGGGGCTGAAGCCCGGCCGCCTTGAGGCGGTCGACGTAGAACGTCTGCTCCATCGTGAATGCAGTGGCGATCAGGCCTGGCGTCTTCAGTGCCGACTTCGTGATCTGATCCGCCGTGGCGTCGGCGATGTGCAGCAGCGGGATGCCCACGCCGCCCATCATCTGGTCGGCCAGCTTGTGCATCGTGTTCGTCGCCAGGACGATGAAGTCCGCGCCGCCGCGTTCCAGCGCCTTGGCCTCCGCGTTCAGGATCTCGCCGGCGTCCTCCCAGCGTCCCGCGGCCTGCAGCCGCTCGATGTTCGCGAAGTCGAGAGACCGGATGAGCAGCTCCGGTGAATGCAGTCCGCCGAGCCGCCAGCGCGTGATCTCGCACATCTGGCGGTAGTAGGTCTGCGTCGAGGCGGCCGACATGCCACCCAGGATGCCAATGAGCTTCATTGCTGGTCCGGCACGACGTGGGCCTTGGTTGATGTCGCACGAGGGTAGCACTCGTGACAGATACACCCGCGCTTCCCTGGCTTCCCTGGCTTCCTCCTTCAGACGTCGCATGCGCCTCCTTCCGACCTTGTGCCTGTTGTTCCCGCTCATTGCCGCTGCGCAGGGCACCTGCAACTCGATGCCGGACGATGCCGCCATGCTCGAATGCCTGCAGAAGCGTCAGGTCTTGCTTGAAAAGACGAGGAGCGCCAAGAGCGAACAGCTGAAATCCTGCATCCGCTACCGGCTCGAAGATGCCCCGGAGGGCCACCTCAAGGGCGACAAGCTTGGAAAGCAGGTCACCATCACCGACAACGGGCAATGTTCGGCGTTCATGGGCGCCAGCTGTGAATGGGACGGCCAGACTGCGAAGAAGGTGCCGGACCGCAGGCGCTGATCGATGGTCCTCATCACCGGCGGGTAGCAGGGCTCGCCAGCAAGCGCCGACGGATGCTGCCCGCCATGGAGAATTAACGGCTGTGCGATTGCCATCAACACGGCATGACCCGCTCCTATACTCCGCGTCCATCACGCCGGAGCGGCCCCGTTCAGAAGGCCTCGGCAACCGATCTTTCAACGGGGAGGAACCCATGATTTCAGCGAAGCGCACGCATGCCGCCATCCTGGCGGCGATCTCGACTTTCATCGTGGCGGCTTGCGGCGGCGGTGGCGACGCCGGCTCTGATTCGACCGCCCGGGCCTCGTCGGTTCCGGCGACGCTCAGCGCCAACCAGCAGATCTTCGAAAGCTTCGTCCTGGCACCCGCCGAGGGCAGCTACTTCCTGCACTGGAACCTGAACTACTCCGGCGCGCAGACCGCCGGCGTGAGCTATGCGTTCTCGGACTTCGGCCTGCTGACGGCGTCGCCGTTGACGAGCGGTCCGCAGCCCAGCCCGCAGAGCGCTCCGCACAACATCACCAGCACGCTGGCGCTGCCCACGCCGGGCGCGACGCGCGTACTGAAGAACGGCGCCGTCCTGGTCGCCAGCAGGACCAGCACGGTGTCGTACGTCGGCGATGACGTGCTTGTGGATTCGCTCGCCGCGGACGGCGTCACCGTGGTGTTCTCCGAGATCCGCAGCAACTACGAAACCGTGGCGTTGACCGGCCTCGTCAAGTCGGCGCCGGCGGACTTCGCGCACTTCCACAACTCGTTCTTCTCGAACGCCAACGTGCTCGACGCGACCGCGACGTATCTGCCCGGCGCCGCTTACCTGAAGTTCGACCAGACCAACAAGGGCGACCGCTACAACGCCTTCGACTGCACGACGGCGACCACCGGCACCAACATCACGCCGTGCCGCACCGCCACGACGCTGACGGCCGCGCTCACCGCCGGCATCACGTCCAACAGCGACGGCACCACGTACCGCCTGGCCAACGGCACCATCACCACGGTCGACGGCGTGCCGGTCTGGGTGGCGACCAATCCGCGTCCGCAGTCGGCCACGATGACCTCGACGGTGCAGTACCGCGTCTACTTCGAGCTGAACGGCAACGTCTACACCGGCGGACTGACCAAGGACGGCGCGCTGATGGGCGACAGCTACTACGTGTCGAATCCGGCTGGCACCACGGTCGCTCAGCGGATCACCTTCCTGCCCTTCGACATCCGCATGAACAAGGCCGCGCACGACAGCATCGCGGCGGCGATGAAGATCTGATCAGGCACTGATCAGGGGATCGCCGGCGTCGGCCTGGGAAGGCCGGCGTCGGCGGCTCGCTGAAAGGTCTGGGGACAACGGTCCAAGGACCGGTCTTTCGACAATCGTCAACGGACCGGGCGACGCCGGCCGTCCTCGTCGACCCAATACCGACCGCCGTTGCCGTCCGAGTAGACCTCGCGCTCGCGACCGTCGACGAGCAGTCGACCGATGACGGCGCCTGCGACCGCGCCGACCACGGCGCCGGTCACGGCACTGCCGCCGGCCACGGCTCCGACGACCGCGCCGCCGACGGCGCCCACGCCCGCATTGCGCGCGTCACGTGTTGCACAACCGACCGTCATGGCGGCGCATGCGGCGATGAGCGCCGCGTTCCTGAGAAGAGATGTCCTCATGGCTTTCCTCAACGATGTTGGTGGATGAACCAGCACGGCAAGCGCTGTGCCTTTCCGTTGTCTTTCCTTCCGCCTTTACCTTTGTCTTTGCGGTGCTAACGCGGTCTTGACGAGCGCGGACGTCGAAAGAGTTTGCACGGCTTCACATACTCAACACAAAGAGAAATAGTGCGCACCTGCCTCTCAGGATGGGCGATATGCGCCTCCTATACTCGCCGCCGCCAAAACGCCGGAGCGGTCCCGTCGATGGACCGCCAGGCAACGAATTCAACGGGAGGAGGACCTCATGGTCTCAGTGAAGTGCAAGAACGCCGCCGCATTGGCAGCCCTGTCGGTCCTGGTCGCAGCCTGCGGCGGAGGCGGTTCGGACGACGGCCCGGCGCCGGTCATCGCCACGCAGCCGATGAATGCCACCGTGCTGAGCGATGGCACGACGATGTTCACGGTCGTGGCCACGGGCGCCGGTCTCGGGTACCAATGGCAGAAGAACGGCGTGGCCATCGCGGGCGCCACGAGCGCGTCGTACCAGACGCCGGCGGTCACGTCCGCGGACAGCGGCGCGAAGTACACGGTCGTGGTGACGAACTCGTCGGGCAGCGTCACGAGCTCGGCCGCGCAGCTGACGCTGCAGCTGAGCGCCAACCAGCAGGCCTTCGAGAACCTGATCCTGTCGCCCGCCGCGGGCAGCTACTACCTGCACTGGAACCTGAACTACGCGGGCGGTCAGACCAGCGGCGTCAACTACGCCTACTCGGACTACGGCCTGATGTCGGCGTCGCCGCTGACGAACGGTCCGCAGACCAACGCGCAGAGCGCGGCCCGCAACCTCACGACCACGCTGGCGCTGCCCGCTCCGTCGTCGCCGACGCGGGTGCTCAAGGGCGGCGCGGTGCTGGTCGTCGGAGCATCGAGCAAGGTGACCTACGTCAGCAGCGACGTGCGCGTCGACTCGCTGGCCGTGGACAACACCACGGTGGCGTACTCCGAGGTCCGCAGCAACTACGAGACCGTGCCGCTGACCGGCCTGGTCAGCTCGGCGCCGGCGGACTTTGCGCACTTCCACAACTCGTTCTTCTCGAACGCGAACATCCTGAACGCGACGGCCACGTATGCGGCGGGCTCGAGCTACCTCAAGTTCGCGCAGACGAACAAGGGCGACCGCTACAACGTCTTCGACTGCACGACGGCGACCACCGGCGCCGCGGTCACGCCGTGCCGCACGGGCATGACGCTGACGGCCGCGATGACCGCTGGCATCGTGTCCAACAGCGATGGCACGACCTACCACCTGGCCGACGGCGCGGTCCGCACCGTCGACGGCGTGTCCGTCTGGGTGGCGACGAGCCCGCGTCCCGTGTCGGCGACGCTGAGCTCGACGGTGCAGTACCGCATCTACTTCGAGCTGGGCGGCAACGTCTACACCGGCGCGCTGATCAAGGACGGCACGCTGCTGGGCGGCGGCTACTACGTGTCGAATCCGACGGGCACCACGGCTGTCGAGCGGCTCACGTTCCTGCCCTTCGACATCCGCATGAACAAGGCCGCGCATGACAGCCTGCTGGCAGCGATGAAGATCTGACGCGGCCCTCGCCGAGCCGGTTCACCCGGCTCTTCCATCGCCGCCGGCTTTCGCGTTCATCGCGGGATCCGGCGGCGATGCCGTTTCCGGGCTCATGGATGGCAGGGCTTCCAGCTCCGCTTCGATTTCGCCGATGCATCCCCAGCAGTCGCCGCCGCAGTCGGTCGACAGCGGGTCGTCCGGTTCGTCCAGCGAGCGGCCGCAGAGCTTGCAGTTCATGGATCGCCGAATGGAATGAAGCGCCGCTACCAATTGAGATTGGCCGAGCGGCACTCACACAGCGACTCGCCCTTCGGGACCGTGCGTCCGCACCTGGTGCAGGCGTCGTTGACGGACAGGTGCAGGGCCAGGCATTTCGCCGCTCTCGGTTCGAGGCCGAGGTACATCTCGGCGTACTTCGCGGCTTCCAGTCGGTCTTGCTGTGCGAAGGCGCCGAGGAGCGCCGCGTCTTCCGGCCGCAGTTCAGAAGGCCACACGACGAAGGCCCGGCACTTGAGGCACTTGATATGCGGGCGACCCGCGGGGTCGATCAAGGGGTCACGCATGGCTTGCGGCTCGGGGATTCTTCATGTCGTGGAGGTGTAGAGCCCTGTCGACGCGGAGATCAACCCAGCAGCAGCCAGCAGACAGAACACACGCATCGTTTTGGACATGCGACCATTGTCGCCGCGTATTGCGACGCTGCACGGGAGCAGGCAACGCGCTTGCCCCGTTCGGTCTGGGCCGCTCCGCGGTCGGACGTCACCAGAAGGGAGCACGACGATGATGATCATCATGGGCTCCTTCGGGCATGTGGGATCCGAAGTGGTGAAGGCCTTGCTGCGCGAGGAGCAGGAGGTCATCGTCGTGACGCACGACCAGGGTCATGGGTGGCGATGGAAGGCACCGGCGCGCAGGTCGCGCTGGCGGACGTGAACGATCCCGATGCCCTGCGCGCCGTGTTCAGGCAGGGACGGCGGGCGTTCCTGCTCAACCCGCCGGCGGCGGTGGACGGCGATACCGACAAGACCGAGCGGCGCACGGTGGCGCGTCTTCTCGAGGCCTTAAAGGACAGCGGCCTCGAGAAGGTGGTGGCCGAGTCGACCAGCGGCGCCCGTCGCGGCGAGCGCCTGGGCGACTTGAATGTGCTCTGGGAGCTCGAGGAGCGGCTGCAGCACCAGCCGATTCCCGCGGCGATCAATCGCGCCGGCTTCTACATGAGCAACTGGGATGCGCAGCTCGACGCGATGCGCGAGTCCGGGGAGCTCGTCTCGCTGTTCCCTGCCGACCTGCGACTGCCGATGGCCGCCCCGCGCGATCTCGGCGAGATCGCGGCGCGCCGGCTGATGTCGTCGCTCGACGATGTGGGCGTGCAGCACGTCGAGGGCCCCGAGCGCTACTGCGCGAACGACGTCGCCGCCGCGTTCGCCGCGGCGCTGCAGCGGGACGTGCGCGTGGTCGTCACGCCCCGGGAGCAGTGGGAGGCGTCGTTCCGCGGATTGGGGTTCTCGCAGGCGGCGGCGGAGTCCTATGCGCGCATGACCGGCGCCACGCTCGACGGCCTCGAACTGCCCGAGGTGTCCATCAAGGGACGCGTCACGATCGACGCGTACGTGAGCGATCTGGTCGAGGCGACGCGTCCGTAGCGTGACCGCAGTCCTTCGGACCGGGGTCACGCCGGGTCGGCTTCAGTCCGCGATCACTTGATCGAGAAGCTGTCCCCGTACACCTTCCAGTTGAGCGGCGTCTTCAGGTCCAGGTTCCCGGCCTTGAGCCACACGCGCTGCGCGGTCTCGACCCGGCTCACGTCGCTGTGCGCTTCCTCCGTTTTCATCGCCGCCACGCGGGCGTCGAGGAAGGCGTTGAGGTAGGTCGTCTCATTGCCGCCCTGCGCCGGCGTCTTGGCCTTGGCCATCGCCGCCTTGCGGATGCCGCCGAAGCTCACGCCGCTGTTGCCGGGACCGTGCATCACGATCGCGTCGTAGTAGATGAACTGGCCCAGCGTCCGCAGCCCGTCGTTCTTGGCCTGCTGGACCGACGGATTGAAGTAGGACCGGTCGCGCTCGTGATCCTGCGCCTGCTGGAACACCGTGTCGCTCGCGGCCGTCTTCCAGTCGCCCTGGAAGTTGGGATCGAGGCCCGCATGCGAGGCGCTGCCGTTGACCGAGCGCAACGCGTTCAGGTACTTCGCCAGCACGTTGTTCGGCTTCACCGAGTTGTAGTACTGGACCAGCTCCAGCATGTCGCCGGTGCCCGAGCAGAACCCGATGATGCCGGCCGTGTAGCCGCGGCCGTCGCGGATGTCCTCGATGTAGCGGTACTGCGCCTTCCAGTCCAGCGACGAGTTCTCCGCGCTGGAGACGATCTGCATCGCGATGTCCTTGGCCTTCGGGTCGGACAGGCCAGCCGATGGCGCCGGAGCCGGCGCAGGGGCCGGCGAAGGTGCCGGTGCCGGGGAGGGCGCGGGGGCTGGAGAAGGCGCAGGCGCTGGGGAAGGCGCAGGGGCCGGCGACGGAGCGGGCGCGGGGGCGCCGACCGCCTTCAGCTTCCAGCGCTGGTTCGCGCCGCCGGTGCAGTCCCACTGCTGGATCGCGCCGCCGGCGGCCATCGAATGGTCCTTCACGTCGACGCACTTGCCGCTGTGGCGCGCCTTCAACGTGTAGCCGTCGGCGGACGGCGCGAGCAGGAAGCGCTGGTTGTCCGTCGGCGCCGTCGCCCATTGTTGGATCAGCGCGCCGTTGCCCGTCGAGACGTCGGTCACGTCCAGCGACTTGCCGCTGGCCACGCTGACCAGGCGGTAGCTGCCGCCCGTGTCGGCGCGCAGCTCGAAGCGCTGCGTCGTCTGCGTGCCGCAACCGCTCTGCTGCAGTTTCGCGCCGTCGGCGCGCGTGTTGCCGGACAGGTCCAGGCACAGGCCGGACTCGCCGGACTCGATCGTGTAGATGCCCGCGGCGACCGTGACGGCGCCGGCGGCGAGGGCGCGCGCGTCCGGCGCGTTCTCGCTGGCGGCATCGGACGCGGCCGACGCCGCGACCTCGGCCGACTGCGCAAAGACGCTCTTGCCGTCGTCGCCGCCCCCGCCGCCGCAGGCGGTCAGGCAGGCGCTGGCGACCGCCAGCAGCGCCGGCGCGGTCAGGAGAGTCGAGGCACGCGGAGGCCGCGGAGCGGCGGGGAAGG